>CAYGMR010000014.1:23520-28061 GCA_964350725.1 uncultured Ardenticatenaceae bacterium
CACCTATGTGATCCTCTCCAAGGATATTGGGATTAGTTATGCTTCTGCCCAACCTGCCAATATCGAGATATTGACTGACCCCTTTGACAACGAACTGGTCAAAGCGATAGAAAAAGTCCCGGGTGTTGTGAACGCCGAGGGAAGGCAAATGCTTTCATTGCGCGTGGGACAGGATGGTAACTCCTGGAAACCGTTGGACATCGTCGCTATTGACGATCCGGATGCGGTGGAAATGAACTTATTAACCACAGTGACGGGGGCCAAATACCCAGCAGATCGTGAACTCGTCGTGCGTGAGGACATGATGAACAGTACCGGTTTACAGCCTGGTGATACTGCTTTGCTGCAAATGGCTGATGGCAATATACGCACAATACCTGTTGTCGGTACAGTGGGCGATCAATATGCTGCCGGGGATTTCGCAGCACCTCCGCGTGGTTATACCACTTTAGACACAGCTGAATGGCTCGGCGGGCAGGACGATTTTAATCGTCTTTATGTGCAAATAGAAGCGGGAAATGATGAGGCGGCCATCGATGCGGTTGCCGATCTGGTAGAAGATAAAGTAGAACGCACGGGACTGACTGTCTATCGCACCAATACCAATAAGACTACTGAACATCCGATGGAATCCACGGTCTTAGCCATGATAGGGGTGCTGGGTATCCTGGGTGTATTGATCATGTTCTTGAGCAGTTCGCTGATTATCAACACGCTCAATGCCTTGCTCACGCAGCACCGGCGTCAAATTGGCGTGATGAAACTGGTCGGGGCGCGTGGACTCAATATATCGATCATGTACATCGCCTTGATTATCGCCTACAGTTTAGTTGCTTTGATTATCGCCATTCCGCTGGGTGTGATGGCTGGCTATGGCTTGGCTTCATTTGTGGGCGGAATGTTGAGCATTGACATCCAAGGTTTTCGGGTGATACCGATTGCTGTTGTTATTCAGATTTTCCTGGCATTTTCTGTGTCCCTCATCGCCGGCTATTTTCCAGTCAATAAGGGCGCAAAAATGACGGTGCGCCGCGCCATTAGTGAAGACAACCCGGTAGAACAGCAGAGCAAATATGGTTTGATCGACCGTTTGGGTGTCTGGTTCAAGTGGCTGTCACGGCCGTTACTGATGTCTATTCGCAATACATTTCGGCGCAAAGGGCGCTTGGCGCTAACCTTGTTCACGCTGGTTATGGCCGGAGCGATATTTATTGGCGTATTCAATGTGCGTGCCTCGCTCAATGGGTTCATGGATACAATGAGCCAGCATTTTCTTGCTGACGTCATGGTTTCCTTCAAGGAACCTTACCGGTCATCACAGATAAACCGCGAATTGTCACAGATTCCTGGCGTGGAACTGGTTGAAAGCTGGGGTGGCGCCGTAGCCGAAATTTTGGACGAGAATGACAACGTCCGATCAAACTTAATCATCGTCGCACCGCCAAAAGATACAACCTTGTTAGATGCTGATATGGTCGCTGGACGCTGGCTGCAACCGGACGATGAGAAGGTGTTGATTGTCTCTGATGCTATCTGGGAAGATTATCCCGATTTCGAGATTGGCGATACGCTGCGCATCGAATTGCCTGGCCAACGCGCCGAAGAATGGCCCGTTGTGGGTATTTTTCGCTTTTTGACCTTAGCTGGTGATATGTTCGGCTATGCAAACTATGACACGATTTCCTATCTTACGAATACGACTGGACAGGCGGCCAGTTACCGGATCGTAGCTGAGTCGGATTCTTTAGAGGGGCAAAATGCGCTCAGCCAAGAAATAGACAAATTCCTACGTGGCCAGGGTTATAAAATCAGCAATGTGGAAGCGGGCAAGGTTACGCGCCAGCAGCAGTCACAAGCCATGAATATCATGGTGATTTTCTTGATGACGATGGCCATATTGACCGCCGTCGTTGGCAGCATCGGGCTGATGGGCACCATGAGTATGAATGTATTGGAGCGCACGCGAGAAATTGGTGTGATGCGAGCCATTGGTGCTGTAGACGGGCAAATCATTAAATCGGTTGTTGTTGAAGGTGTTTTGATTGGGTTGATCAGTTGGATCGTGGCTGTCATACTCTCGTTCCCCATCAGCTATATGCTCTTGAGCACGATCAGTGCGGCGATGTTGGGTGCAGATATGCCGCTAGAAATTACAGCATTGGGTTTTGTTATCTGGCTTGGTGTTGTGATTTTTCTGTCGGTTGTGGCCAGCATGTGGCCGGCACGAAATGCGGCGCGGCTGACGATCCGGGAAGTTTTGGCCTATGAATAAGCAGGGGGAATTTTAGCTGCGCGTATGTATTAATTTCGACGAAATTCGCTTGACCCCCGATAGAAATGGGCTAATATTCACTAACAGACCGGCGGTCGGTCGCCGATTTGTATATTCAGGGTGATTCCAAAGCCTGAAAAAGTCCAAATGCGGGAATGACAAGCAATACTTTAAACCTTGGATTCCCCGTAGTTGTGTTTATGAACAAGAAGACAACTCGACTAAATTTGGTAAAATGAACTATTGTGTAGAAATTCACAGATAAATGATTTAAGGAAATTTGATGAACTGGAAACGTGTTTTAATTGGTGTAGTCGTTGTGGTTTTGTTGTTGGCAGGCGGCTACTTTGTCTATCAACAATTCTTTGCGCCACCACCCGCAGAGGAAGTTACCCAAACCATACCTACAGATGCGACAACGGATGTCAATACAACATCTGTGAGCAGCAGCCTGGGTGTTGTTTCGGCTGAAGGCCAAATTGTCCCGCTGCGTAATGCGGTGTTGTCGTTTTTGGCTGGCGGTGAGGTTGAAGAGTTGTTGGTGGCCCCGGGAACGGCCGTTTCCGCAAACGATCCCATTCTCAAACTAGATGCCACAGACCAAGAAATTGCGCTCATCCAAGCCCAAGCTGGCTTAGCGACCGCACAGGCAAATGTTGAGGTCGCTCAAGCGGGATTGCAAGCCGCACAAACTGGACAAACCGCTGCCCAAGTCGGATTGGATGCCGCTGCAGTAGAATTAGCCCTGGTAACGGCCGAACCGACTGAAGCTGAAATTGCACTGCAAGAAAGCGCTATTGCGCTCGCTGAAGCCGCAATCAATCAAGCCTCTGCCGCGCAATCTGTGACTTTGCAAGGGGCTGGCAGCGCAGCAGAACAAGCGGCCGCCGCTCAGATACGTGCGGCTGAAGCGGCTTTACTGCCTGCCCGTGAAGCGTTAGATGTCTTGAACCGTGATGACAGCCCCAATGAAGATGCTGTAGCAGATGCCCAACGGCGCTACAATGCAGCCGTGGCCAACGTCAATGCGGCCCAGGCGGGTTTAGATGAAGTATTGGCCGGTGCAACGGGCGGACAACGTGCGGCTGCCTTTGGTGGCGTAACCGCCGCCCAAGCTTCGCGTGACGCTGCGCAAGCACAGTTAGATTTGTTATTGTCTGGTGCACGTGATGAGCAAGTTACGGTTGCCGAAGCCCGTGTCGCCCAAGCTGAAGCATCATTAGCCGAAGCCGCTTTGGCCATCACACAAGCAGAAGCGGCCGTTGCGCAGGCGGAAGCGGGGGCAGAACAAGCCGCCGCCGTCGTCGCTACGGCGCAGGAAGCTTTGGATAATATGACACTGACCGCACCCTTTGATGGCGTGGTTGCCGATATTATCCCCGAAGTGGGTGAAGTAGTTGGCGCAGGCACACCGGTTGTGATGTTTGGTGATTTTAGTGATTGGATAGTTGAAACCACTGATCTGACTGAATTGGATGTCGTTGAGCTGGAAATCGGCGATCCGGTTGAGGTATCAATTGATGCGATTCCAGGTGAAATAATAACCGGAACAGTCACCGACATTGCCACAACTTCTACGTTGACACGTGGTGATGTCACTTACACGGTGACGATTGTTTTGGATGAGGCTAATGAATTGCCGCTGCGTTGGGGCATGACGGTATTTGTTGATGTTGATGTGGATGAAGGGTAGGGCGGTTGAGGAAACCATGAACAAAAAAAGCAAACTATTTAGCTTATTTATTCTTTCTGTTTTTGTTATTTTGTTGGCTGCTTGTCAAAACCAAGATGCCACGGAGGGCTCATCAACAGAAGGTGGGGAAACGGCCGTTGCGGCTGCCCCCACAGTAGATGTCAATGAAATTTCGGTAAACACTGGTATAGGTGTTGTCTCAGCAGAAGGACAAGTTGTGCCTCTGCGGGCTGCCAACCTGTCATTTTCATTGGGCGGTACCATCGCCGAAATCCTGGTCGAATCTGGACAGGATGTGCAGGCGGGTGATCCTTTGGTGACGCTCGAAGCTGCGACATTAGAGAATTCAGTCGTGCAAGCGGAAGCAGGTGTGAAAGCAGCCGAAGCCAATAAAGCGGCCGCCGATGCCAATTTAGCCGTTGCCGAATCAGCGATTCAACGTGCCGAAACGGGCGTGACTGCTGCTGAAGCACAGTTAGCCTTGGTGAAGGCCGGTGCTCGTGAACAAGAAATCGCTGCTGCCGAAAGCAACCTGGCGGCTGCTGAGGGTGGCATTACACAAGCTGCTGGAAATCG
>CAYGMR010000015.1:0-3365 GCA_964350725.1 uncultured Ardenticatenaceae bacterium
TGTTCTGCGGGATGAAATTGCGGCACGGTCAGGAGACACGGCCGCGAGCGATCCAGCATGGCATGTTTGTCTGTACTTAGCCAATGCCAAAACGACCCATCCCATGGATCATTATTTTCTTACAATGGCCTAAAGTAACTTCAAAATTACATGGGCAGCCTTAAAACACAGGCAGAAAACAACTTCGTTCTCTTCATTTGTTGCTTAACGGCCGTTCAAATCAAATACAGGACTCTGGCGTTTTTGTGCTTCCAAAGAGATTTGTCAACTTTTTTGTTTGAAATCATGATTGCTTCCAGAGAGGGAAGTTGACAAATCTATTGTCCACCAGCGTCCAGTCAAATATCAACCCAACAATGCAAACCGCACGGCCGTTACAACTTCGGTAACGGCCGTTATGTCCATTTGGGGGAATAGCGGGAGCGTTACCTCACGAGCAGCAATCTCGTCCGTGACTGGTAAATCATAATCAGCCGTTGCTTGTTGATATTCAGTAAAGTGATGAATGGGCGGGTAATGGATACTGGTTTGTATGCCGCGCTGTTTTAAGGTCGCCATAAACGCCTCACGATCGGTGTTTGGCGGCAGCAGTATAGGCCGAATGTGATAGGCACTTTGGCCAGGATGTTGGCTAAAGGGAACTATTATTTCTGGCACCATCTGACTCAAAAGCTCTTCATAACAATCATTCAGTTCTTGACGACGTGCATTATTGGCGGGAAGTTTGCGTAACTGAACGCGACCCATTGCCGCACGTATTTCGTCTAGACGGTAATTATAACCAGGAGCAACGACATCATAACTCCAAGCATGGCCTTTGTGTCGATCCCACGTCAAGGTGGTCATGCCGTGGGAACGTAACAAACGCAATCGCGCGGCGATTTGGGCATCATTGGTTGTGAGCATGCCGCCTTCCCCAGTGGTCATGTTTTTATTCGAGAAAAAGCTGAAACAGCCCACATTTCCCCATGTGCCTAGACGACGGCCGTTTAACGCAGCGCCAGGTGCATGGGCCACATCTTCAATCACAGCCAAGTCGTGTTTCTCAGCCAGTGCCAAAATGCGCGGCATGTCACAAGCATAACCAGCATAATGCACCACAATGATTGCTTTGGTACGCGGTGAAATCTTGGCCTCGATTTCTTGCGGAGAAATGTTAAAGTCGTGCTCGTTGGTAACATCAGCAAACACGACAGTGGCTCCCGTGTAACGCACAGCGTTGGCTGTCGCCACAAAAGTTAAGGCGGGCAAAATAACTTCATCGCCAGGCCCCAAATCAAGGACGAGGCAGGCAAGATGCAAAGCGGCCGTACAGTTTGTAACGGCAACAGCATGTTCGGCGGCGGTAAAGGCCGCGAATTCGGTCTCAAACGCCTCTGTTTCACCACCCATTGTTAACCAACGACGGCGCAACACAGCCAACAAAGCGGCTTCTTCCTCTTGATCAATGTCTAAATCCGCTAAAGGTATTTTCCAGTCCATAGCGTGAACCTCAAAATTCTTACTTATTAAAATATTAACTTGGTTGTGGCATGGTCAGGAGACTGCCACGAGCAAGGCTTGAGCAGTTACTTAAAATCTCGAAAAATCGTTAATTTGAATTTGGTAAAAATTGCGCACGCAAACGTTCAAAATCTTGTACGGCTTGCTCATAATCATCTGGTCGTCCTAAATCCATCCAATAATCATCAAATGGGTAACTCATGACGTTACGGCCGTCTGCCAAAAGCATCTTTACTAGATCGGGAAAGTCGAGATATTGATTCTTCTCAATATACTCGAGTACTAGTGGTTCAAAAACATAAATGCCCATGCTCACTGAAAAATCATAGGTCGGTTTTTCAATATAGCCTTGCACCTGATTGTTGCCGTTGAGTTCCAAAACGCCCAAATCAATTTTTACATGGCGGCAATGGGTAGCAATTGTGGCAACTGCATTATTGGCTTTATGAAAAGCGATTAGATCATCCATTTGCAAATTGGTTAAAACATCGCCATTGCTAACTAAGAAAGTTTGATCCAGCCCCGGTACCAAGGCCAATGGGCCAGCCGTGCCTAACGGTTGTTCTTCGTAACTGTATGTGATATCCATACCCACGCGCTGCCCATCTTGAAAAAACAAGCGTAACAGCTCGGCTAAATGCCCGACGGTTATAACCGCCTGATTAATACCCGCATGGCACATCTGGTGCAATAAAATCTCCAGAATAGGCATGTCACCGATGGGCAATAACGGTTTGGGTAATATCTTTGTATACGGTGCCAGACGTGTGCCTTTGCCACCTGCTAAAATCACTGCTTTCATATTTTAACCTTCTTATGTTGATTGACTGACAGAATTAATAATTCGTACGAACATGACAACGAATAAAAGGATTTATCGAATTTTTTGCTTGAAAATGATTCGTTTAATCCCCAAATTCGTTGTTATTTCTGGAACAACAGATTTATCAGTCAATCAGCCTTTTTATGTTTGCTTAGATTTCGTAACGGCCGATTCGGAAAGCCTCTAAATTGTCGCGTATCCAATCAATGGTTGCGGCTAAACCCATTTTGAGCGTAACCTGCGGCTGCCATTGTAAATAGTCACGTGCACGACGATTATCAGAATTCAGACGCATCACTTCGGATTTTTCTGGCCGTATCCGTTGGGAATCTGTTTCTACCGGAATATCAGTGTCCAAAATTTCGAGTACAGTTTCAACTAAGTTACCGATGGTAACATCATCGCCATAGCCTAGATTAAAAACTTGACCCAAGGCATCTTTGTTTTCGACTGCGGCAGCCAACAAAAAACCATTCACCGTATCGGAAACGTATGTGAAATCACGACGCGGGGTTAAACTGCCCAAGCGAATGACCGGCTGGGTAAGTGCCTGCGTGATGATGGTGGGAATGACGGCGCGTGCTGATTGTCGCGGACCAAAGGTGTTAAACGGCCGTATCGTCACAACCGGCAAATCGTAGGCGCGGAAATAACTTTCGGCCAATTTATCGGCGCCAATCTTGCTCGCTGAATAGGGAGATTGTCCTTGCAGTGGATGATCTTCATCAATGGGAACACGCTGGGCAGTCCCATACACTTCACTCGTGGAGGTGTGCACAAGGCGCCGAACGCCATGCGTACGACAAGCCTGCAAAACATTCAAAGTACCCATAAAATTACTGCTTGCCGTCTCGACCGGATGCACATAAGAGTAGGGGATAGAAATGATCGCCCCCAAGTGAAAGACGGTATCACACTCAGCCACTGCATCCATCACAGCAGAAGGATCACGCAAATCACCGGCAACTAGCTCAATAGATGATTGGACATCTACAGGTAATTGTTTCAACAAACCACTGTCTGCGCGTGACGTATAACG
>CAYGMR010000015.1:3375-8632 GCA_964350725.1 uncultured Ardenticatenaceae bacterium
CTAACTGTTGGGTGAGGTGACTACCGATAAAACCACCTGCACCAGTAATCAACACGGAACGGCCGTGCCAAAATGGTGCTGTTTCATTTTTAACATTCATCATAATTACGTTACTTATCCAATTCTGCCTTCATTAATAAAAACACCCTCTGCTGAAATTTGCGCTATGCTCAGGTTATCCTGTAGCAACCGAATTTTAGCACGTGCCTGCTTTACTTGTTTTTTCTCAAGCAACCCATCTAAATCAGTCAATAAACGCTGCGTTTCTGTCAAGGATAAATCCGAATTAATGGCAGGCTGTCTCTCCTGAAATTTAGATTTGAGTGTATGCACAACATCTGGCAAGAAGATCGTGCGGGCCTTTGTCTGATCACATAGCGTTTTGATTCGCTTACTATCGGCTGATGATAATTGAGTCATGGCAAAAACTAAGAGACCTATATCATGGCGCTCAACAAGTGCCGGAATATCAGTCGTTGACCCCAAGACGCGACAAACGCCAACCTGTACGCCGCCCATACGCGGATTATCATCCACCATTCCCACTACTGTAAAGCCCGGCAAAAGTTCTCCCTTTGTGAGCATTAAAGCAGCAAAATCACCCATATCGTCAGCGCCAATAATCAGAACCCGTTCACCAAAACTTCTTGCACCAGGCCGCAAATTGAGCCAATGTTGCGCGGCACCCGTTAACAAACGCATACGATAACGCACCAGTACAAAGCCACACCAAGCAACCATACCAATGGCAATCAACATGACTGAGGGTAATGGCATTGGCAAAAATTGATTAGCTATCAGCAAAAATGAGGTAACCATCACCGTTGAGCCAAACAGAAAGAGGATATATCCGGCAGGGGCTTTAGACCAAACAATGCGTCCCAGACCAAAAACGACATTGACCAAACCAAATAAAACAGCAATAAATAAGGCGAGGAACATTGCTGAATATTCACCCACATGTAATGGGCCGCTTAAGCGCCAAAGAGAACCAACAAAAAGCACAGCACCTAATGCAACAATAGCATCGATAAAGAACCAAGAAACATAACGACTAATAAAACGCGAAAAGAAACCCCAATACAACAAATTCTTGGGAACCTGTTTTTCCTTTATGTGCGGCAAGAGTGTCAGCAGGGTCCAGAAAATAATATCCAGATCACTAGAGATTGAGCGATGCCGTACATATAATACATCTAGTCGCAGCTTAGACGGTAATATTTTTTGTAAATAATCCGTCTCACTATCCTCTATTTGCATCATCTGTTCCTCATCGCGGTAAAGAACAGATGCAGGGCTGGTAATGCCAGGTCGGACTTTGAGCAATTCACGACGAGCCTCTTCGGGCCATTTTGCGACGTAATCAGGATCTTCAGGTCGCGGACCAACCAAACTCATGTCGCCAACGAGTACATTCCACAACTGCGGCAGTTCATTCAGCTTCGTATTACGCAACCATTGGCCCACTGGGGTGATACGGCCGTCGCCTTTGGCTGTGATTTTTGGGCCTGCATAACTTTCAGGTCGTTCATACATCGTGCGGAATTTCAGAATACGAAACGGGTGACCCCCTTTGCCCATACGTGGCCCCCAATAGAAAATAGGCCCGGGTGAATCCCGTTTGATCAGAATTGCGATCAAAATAAATAATGGGGAAAGCAGCAATATGCCGACCAAAGCGGCACTCACATCCAGGCAGCGACGCAGCCATCCTGTGAGGTGGTATTTTGACGCCAAAAACCATTGGCGCAGCGTGTCGAAACCGTTTGCACGGCGAGAATAGGTAATATCCATAAATAATATCCCCTGCTCAGGTTTTTTATTAGGTTGTCACATTCAGATTTAATACATTGAGTACATTGACTATGCCACGATTTAATCAGTAGCAAACTCATCCTAACAAGTGAATATTACGAAAAGAATTACAGGTTAGTTAATTGGCAACAAGGAGGCAAAACAACAGTTATTTTTGCCAGGGAAGCGCCCTCCTGGCATATGAGAGTTACGCGAGTTATTAAGCTAATAGAGATGGTTCTGAGTTTGGACTAAATATTAGCCACCTATCAGCATAGGTATAGACAACATCGGCAGCGATTTTGGTTTTATGGACAAGGTTACCATTACCACCAGCCAATATGGACGGCTCAAAATGTGTTTTCTTGCAGTTTGGCTATCTCAGCGACAGCGGGGTAGGCATATTCCGCTATCTGTGACACAGATTATTGTTCCTTGTCTTGTGACGGCCGTTACCTTAAGGAATCACATTAACATCAAGCAATTTGCTTTCTAATTAGTAACTATACAGCCACTATGCGGCACGGTCAGGAGACACGGCCGGAGCACCTGAATAGTTACCTAATTATTTGAATTTATGGCCCATAACGATCAAGAATGGGTGCATAGGAACAACGGCAGCCTTGCGGATGTGAACAACCTTCAATCGGCAGTTCTGGCACGGCATCAAATTCATACGCTCCCGCCATTACATTACAAGCTGGACAACAATCATGATTGGCCAAAATACGTACTTTAGTAGCAATGCCGCCCTCACGAATTCTGGTCAGGGCTTCTTTTTGTTCTTTTTTTTTGTCAACACTATCATTTAGCGCCACAATAAACTCCTTGTTAAAAAACTTTTAAACCACAGAGGTCACAGAGAACACAGCGTTTTAGTCGTTTTTACTCAAATTCTCAGCGCCCTCTGTACTCTGTGGTGAATTCTTAAATGTCAACAGAACCTAGTCAATTAGGCTGAATTTTACTGCGATACGGCCGTTTAACCAACCAGTTACGCCCATAAACCAGTCGTGCCGGTTTGGTAGCGTGATGCCAAAATATGGCCACTACCAATTTGCGTGATGTATTGGGCCAATTGAGCACATTCTGCCGACAGTTGGTCAAATGTGGGTTCATCGAGCAGCAGCAATTCGACAGCAGTTAAGGCGCGATAGGTAGCTGAATAAGGTGTGTCTGTAAAGAGGGCATATTCACCAAAATGTTCGCCACTGCCTTTACGGCCGTTTTCCCCATCCTCGACAACGATTTCAACCTCCCCTTCTGCGACAATGAAAAAGTGGCTGCGCGGCATCCCTTTTGCCACAATAATCGTACCAGATGCATAGTGACAGCGTTGTAAACGCGCAGCAACGGCCGTTAACTGTTGGGAGCTCAACCCAGCAAACAATGTTATTTTTTGCAACAATTTTCGTTCAGCAGCTTTGACCTGTACCTGACTAGCCAATGTGGTATCCGCCCGCCACAACGGGTCGAATTGTGACCGGTTAAACCACAAAACCGTTGTTGGCTGGGCCACACGGTAGGTGGCATTGTAAGAGCCTGCATCTAATAAAGCGTTCATGCCAACGTAGTCGCCTTTGCGAATGATCCCTACTTTTTCACCACCTTGAACGACATCTACGCTGCCAGAAACAATCAGATAAAAACGTTCTGCCGCACCCCCTTGCTGCGCCAGCACCGCACCGTGCGGGTACGTTTGTTGGTGCACAATCGCCAAAAGCGCCTGTGTGGTTTCATGATCAAATCCGGCAAAAATATCAGCTTCTCGAATCAATTGGCCGTATTGATCATGCTTGACAATAAACCCTTGTGCCAAAGTCGCGCCCCATCCCGATGCAGCCAACACATGCCGCCCCAAGGTTTCAGCTTCCAGCCATGTGAGGCTGTCATAGGCTACCTTTGCCGCCCGATGTGTAAAAATCGAGCCGGCAATATCATCAAGGTAATCATTGACGACTACCAACTGCTGCTGCATATGTTGGCTCGTTGTCCAAAGCGGCAATGTGGAGTCAAAAGGGGGTTGGGTGGCGAGCGCTTGGCGCAGAACAAGCAATGGTCGTCGGCCAAATTCGGGTTCATAGATGGTGTAAAGGGCCTCGATAAAGTGCTGATAGCTTCTGATTAACAATTTGCGCTCGTCGAAGATGGAAACGGCCGTTGCTGCCACTTCCTGCCGTGCGAACCACGCTAATCTACCCACAAACCAATATAACACTCCCGCAAATAACCATAAGCCAATTGTCAATATATGCAGACTGGTAAACGCTGCCGCCCATGGCAATAACCAAACGGCCAGCATGATAAAAAACCAGGGCAGTGTGAAACGGGTACGTCCAAAGTTAAGCAATAAGGGACTCATTAATAAGCTTCCGGTTGTCAGTAAAAAGAGCATGATCAAAGTCGTACCGGAACTGTGCCCCAACCAACTTAATCCCATCAAAGTCAACAAACCCAAACCGACAAAGCCGCCCATTAGCCCATAATCAGCGTGTTTGAGTATGACTTTGCGCACCGTCCACCAGGCCATACAACCCGCAACCAACACACCAACCGCCGCCAGCAGCAAACCCACTGTGACCCAAACATCAGCATTGATCCCAGGCAGATGTTGTGGGTCGAGCCATGCCCACCCTAAACCAGCAACCACAGCTAAAAAGGCCCAGAAAACTGCCTGTAAACGCGAGCCAGCCAGCTGCCTTGCCACAGCAATAAAGCTCCAGACGGTCGCCAACAGCACTATCCAAACAAAGAGGGTTTGCCACAAATCGGCAGCCGGCAGCATTGCCAACATGAACCATACGGCTGTTACCACACCGCCTAACGGCACCCCAATGAACGCCACTGGCACCCACGCTTTGTGGAGATAATTATGTTTTGCCAGCCACTCATAACCAGCTTGTAAACGTGCCCAGCTCATATGTGTTAAGAAATATGCGCTGGGAATGAAGAGAACGGCCGTTGCCAACAACAACAGCCCACGCCCCCAGCCTCCCATCTGCCACAGCATTATCATCCACGGGCCCAAACGTGAACGCCAGAAGTAAAAGGCCAACACAACAGCGACCAAACTATATACAAAAGCAAGACCGCCATAAATCAAGAATAAACGTGCTTCGCGGGTGCCGTCTGCCCAAATTTTCAGAGGGGATTGGTTGATATGCAGCTTGGCCCGCAGATCAACGCGCCAAAATTGAAAGGCACGTGCACGTAGATTGGGCATATCAAGCCAATCCATCAGCATAAAATAACCGTCTAATTCCAGCAGTGGATTGAGGTTCAACAGCACACTTAGATAGGCGAGGAAACCGAGTTGGTAAAGCAAAGTGGCGATGGTTGTGGGCAGGGCAACGGCCGTTAACAATACCCCCACTAACCCACCAATAATCAAACCTGAATACGGGCCAGCCCACACCACCCATAAACGCGCACGCAAAGGTGAAAGCCAAATGTCGCGTGTATC
>CAYGMR010000015.1:8642-14617 GCA_964350725.1 uncultured Ardenticatenaceae bacterium
AGCCCCAATAAATCAAAAAGCCGCCCTGATTTAATTCACGCCCAAAATGTTTTACCGTCACGCCATGTGCCAATTCATGGATACCAATCACGAGCAAGTTCAGCCCCAACAACGTCAAAAAACTCCAGCCGCCAACGTCAAATAAAAAATAATTTTGCTGCCAGACTTCACGCCCAAAAAGGAAGCCGCCAATAAGCACAAGCAGCAAGAACAACGCTTGCATAAATGGCGTATACAGCCACCGGCTCAACCGGTAAAGTTGGGTAAAAAAGCCATCCAACCCAGTGATTTCCAGTTTGGTTTCCATCAAACCTTGTAACAAACGCTCACCACGTTTGGCCGGCGAACGCTGCGCCAATTCAGCCTCTACCTGGGCATAGATGGCGACGGGTTGGTCTAACAAAAAATGACCCGCACGCAGCGCTTCAACCAGGTTATTTAATCGTCCAATGGGTAAAGAACGAAAACGTAACAAACTGTAAAACAACAAATCCTTGATCGTTTTGTTGCCGTCCATCTGCCACCACAGCGCATAATCACCGGCATCCAGGCGCAGATAGTTTTTATAAATGGGCTGTTTAAGCACATAATATTGTTCTCCATCCACTTCTAATTGTGAGATGATCACATTTGGATTGCGCAGCGGTTTATAATTAGCCGGATTAACGGCCGTTTCTAGTGCCAACCAAAAAGCCGCAGTTGTATCAGCATCAGTCATGCCATAAGTCTATCACGATGATTCTATTTTGAGCCATGTCCATGTCCATGACATGGCTGAGGAATTTGCTATAATCCAGGAAAATTCATCCTTCATAATTCATAATTCTCAAGGAACAATGATATGGGCTTTCTAAAACGTCTATTCGGTGGAGACAAAGAAAATAAAAAAACTGGCTACGTCGACAAGACCGGCATTTACTTTTACGTGGAATGTGACAACTGTGGTACATGTGTGCGCTTGCGTGCCGATAAAGAACATGATCTGGTGCGCGAAGACAATGGTTTTACCTGGCACAAAACGATCGTAGACAGCCGCTGTTTCCGCCCCATGCCCACCGTCGTTGTGCTCAATAGTAAATATGAAATCAGCGATTCCGAAATCACCGGTGGCAAATATATCAGCGAGGCTGAATATAACACCTGGCTAAAACGCAAAGACGAACCAGAAGAAATAGAAGAACCAGATGAAACAGATGCGGTAGTTGAGACTAATGGATCAGATGAAATTGACACCACAGAAGAACCAGCTGACTAACTTGAGATTTGTATTAGTCTGTAGGTCGAAATGGTATTTCGACTGCCGAATTACTTGCAGATCAAGAAATTAAATATGAACACATCAAACCCTGAACCAATCATCATGTACAAATCCACGACCTGCCCACATTCATGGAGCGTCGAACGCTGGCTAAAGAGCAATCACATCGCCACAACCTTCATCAATATCGACAAAGAACCTGGCGCGCGCGCTGTCGTACAATCTTTGAATAACGGCTATGCCTCTGTCCCCACCCTGATCTTCCCCGATGGCACACAGCTCACCGAACCTTCTTTCCGGCAGCTGCGCAACCAACTCGGCATAAAAACGCCAACATTGTCACAACGTGTGAAAGGTTTATTCGGCCGTTCATCACAAACTTGATTTTCTTTTGTCATTACTTCTACAAGCTCAACATAAGTCTGAACGTGGCAAAGCATAGTTAAGAACCCCAACAATTTCATTTAATCAAGACAATTGGGATGCTTCACTACGTTCAGCATGACACCTACCAAACGCGATATGGGTACAAACGATCAAGAAACCTGGCCTGTTGAAATTATTCGCAGTGCCAAACGTAAAAAAACAGTCAGTGCCAAACTGGTAGATGGCACATTGATTGTGCGTGCTCCGGCACGTATGAGTGACGCAGAATTGGTTCCTGTCATCGAAAATCTGACCAAACGCATGCAAAAACGCACAACTCCGGTGGCGATGAGCGACACGCAGTTGGAACAGATGGCACAGGAATTAAATCGGCAATATTTCGATGGCAAGCTGCGCTGGCAATCGATTCGTTTTGTCACCAACCAAAACTCACGCTTCGGCAGCTGCACCCCGAGCCAGGGCACCATCCGCCTCAGTCATCGCCTCATAAAAATGCCCAAATGGGTTTTGCGTTATGTGGTCATGCACGAAATCGCACATCTACGCGAAGCAAATCATAGTTCACGCTTCTGGAAATTGGTCAACCGTTACCCGCTCACCGAACGGGCACGTGGCTATCTGATGGCCATGGGCTTAGAAGATATCTCGGCAGAATAAAAATCTATACTTGACAATTGACGCTTAGCCCTTGTCAATTGTCACTTTAATTCCTCTTTTCTGCGTGTTCCCACTGATATTCAAAAACAGCTTTGTACTCCGCGATAGCTTCTTCATCTTCGGTAGCCATGCTGTATTCCGTCAATCCGCCACCATGACCGTATGCGCTGTAATGGAAGTTTTGACTGCCGATGATGAGCAGTTGGTCATCGACCAAAGCGGCTTTGGGGTGGACTGAACCCTCAAAATAGCGCACCTCAACGTTATCCTCTATGCCCAATTCCACAAGTCTTTTTTCTAAAGCATCCAAAGCTACAATATTTTCAATGCCTTCAGTTGGCCCCGGTTTCATCAATATACGCACATATGCCCCATTTTGGGCAGCTTGCAATAATGACGACATATAGTCTGGCGAAACATCTACGGTGCAAATATCAAATAAGATATTTAAATCACAAACCATTTCCAAAGTAAAGTTTACATGCATCGCATCAATCGATTCCTGGGCGGAAGCTAGTACGGCAACGGCTTGTCTATCAGCTTGATCATGGACTTTTGAACGATACATAGAGAAAACGGTGCTGCTGCCACCAGGAAGGTAGAACTTTTGCACTTCAGGCACATGATCAACTGTGGCCGATATGTCATAACAAGTCGCTTGCCACGGAATGCCCAGGGGCGGATTTAGGTCGATACAATTGCGCTGGTCGGCACCATTCCACATATCATCAAACATGCGTTGGGTTGCCTGCGCGACCGGGCCGGTCACTTGCAGGCCAACGTCAAAACGACCGCCGCCTTCCCCAGATATATGATCTGCAGGAAAATGATCATAGGTCATATTGAAGCCATTGGCGGTGGCGGTTTTGCCGTCAATCACAATTGTTTTGACGTGACTGTGGGGCAAAGCGCCTTCAAAATCTGCTACTTGCAGCCGCCAGCCGATTTCTTCATCAACCATTTTATCAATGCCAGCATAACGCAAATCATCGATCAATGTCCATAACTGGCCAGTGGGTTCGCCCGTTGCTAATTCTGGGGGATTGCCTAACATGATACGCACGGTAATACCACGTGGATATTGCTCTGGGTGGGCTTTGAGATTGTTGTACAGGTCGGCAACGGCCGTTGCGATTACACTGCCCGGACTATCGTGATTGACTGCCTTGTCGTACCACATTGTCGAAAATAGAACTTCGTATTGGGCAGCACGGATCATATCCCCCATTTTGTCATATACGCCATTCGGCGGCGTGGGCGCATCGCTGTAAGCCGGATCGGGATTGGGCGAGATCAATAAACGATCAAACTGATTTTGACAAAAGGGCACGATGTCTTCCGCGGGCATGTACTTATCCTCACGGGCTATATCATATAAAATTTGCCCATAGGATGAAAGCTCGTCTGGATCACAGCTATATTGGATCTGAGCTGCATAGCTGAGCTGGTTAGGTGCTGACCAGGCACTGTGCAAGCTGCCGTCCTGAGCAGCTGTTAAATCAGGTTGGTTGTCGACAGCACCTGTTCCGACAATCGCCGCAGGTGTCCATGTGGTGTTATCTTTGAGGCTCTCATAAATCAAACTGGCTGGTTGAACAACACCAGTGCTTTTTTCAGATGCATCAGCATACCAAAGCACGTGCGCCTGCCCTATTTCATCAACAGCCACAGAAGGGCGTGTTAAACAGGGTGCTGTGGCAACTGTTTCTGTTTGATTAGCCGTCCAATAGATAATTTCATTTTCGCCACACCAAACCGCATGATTTTGGCCGTTGTTGTCGGTTGTTATAGCGGGCAAACGGCCGTTGCCCAAAACAACAGGCGTATCTGACCACAATCCATCCGCATATTTAACGGTTTGGATAACATCATTCGCACCACGAAAGATAAGTGTGAAATCTTCAGCTAGTTGGGGTTCAGTGGCCGCCGCAACGGGCACACAACCAGTCGTACTTTGTGGAGCAGAACCCGCTACTGACCAGGCGACATAGGGCAATAAGCCGGCATCATTGGTCCATACTAATAAAAGTTCATCGCCAAACAAAGCCATGGTTGGCATTGTATTCCCTGTGCCTGCACCCTGTTCGCAGCCTGTCGATTCAATCATAACGGGTGCCAAACAACGGCCGTCTGCGCAATTTGTATACGTGATAAAATCCCTTTCAACCCAGGCAAGATGGGAACGGCCGTTGTCATCTACAACAACCACCGGGTCGGATATGTCCGCGCCCTCTTCAACCACAACAATGGGTGTTTGCCACTCGCTTTTTTGATCAGCAGCGGACCAATGACCGTCTTGCAGCAAGAGGGTGTTCTCTTCAATCCAGGCTAAAGCGATACGGCCGTTTGTGCCGGTCGCAATGGTAGGTGTGGTCGTATTGGAAAAATCAGAAATAGCGGTTGGCTCAAACCAATGAGTGCCCGTTGTAGGCAAATCTATCACGGCTTGCAATTGTGCATCCACCGGCGTGAGCATATCACCCACGGCGGCCAGCACAGGACGAATTAGCAGCACTAACAGCAACAATATTAAGGCGAAAATCGACCAACGCCGCCGCCATGAACGCTGTGTCAAATTGCGAACGGGCGAATAGGTTTTGTCAAAATTATCAGCTAAACGATGATAGGCAAAGCCGAGACCAAGACCGCCCAGCCCAGCGAAAAGTAAAAACCCAATCATCAACCAGGTAACAGGCCCGCCTCTGACATCTCCGTTTGTCACCGCAAAGATATAGCGCCATAAATCATACCCCAACAGCATCCCACCCAACGCAAAACCGGCAGCCGTATAGCGTGTAATCGGAGGGAAGCGCCGTTTGACCGTCCACCAGCCCAACGACAGCCCCATGATTATGCCAAACAAAAGACCAACGATGCCAAAAACAAGGCTAAAAACGTAAAACGGCGTTTCAGAAACATCATAATAAGAAAGCAGCGCAATAATGAGAATAAGCGGGAAAACGAGGAGTCCATACCCAATGCCAAAAGTGAACCCGCTGCGTAAAACATAACCCCGGCGTGTTTTATTATGTCCGAGCAATGGCAGCGTATAACCACCGATAACACCGCCAACAAACCCACCCAATCCATTAATAAAAAAGGCCAGTAAAATCCCCTGTACTAAACGCACAACTTGATTGCCGCTAAGAAAGCGATCTGCATCCACGCTGTTAAAGAGGAGCGCACTGATGGTATTGCCGAATAATAGTCCCAGGCCATAAGCCAGGCCGGTTATCAATGTTGAACGTAAGTATGGTTTTATTTTATCGATCATCAGGTGCCTCTTTCGATCCCTCTAGGTTCCCTTGAGTTGTTCTAAGTTTCTGAGGAACTTAGGGGACTCATTTATTCTTGCCCATCCGTATTGTGAAGTTGAGCTAACCAGCTTTTGAATTGATGATAAACGGCCGCTGCACCAATTAGTTCATCTGTTTCTAATTCCAACTCAGCCGGGTATAAGACAAACGGCCGTGTCTGAAAACCGCCCATACCGCCATGACAGCCGATCAGCTCTTCAAATGCGGCGACTTCGTTGCTCTCAGCATCATAAAAACTGTTGACGTCAATCAAATGGTTGGTCGTAGCGGAGGGGCGGTTCAATTTCGATGCATCGCCCGGTTGCCGGTCGGATTCAAGACGGCTCAACAGTTCGGCAAACTGCTTGGGAGTCGCA
>CAYGMR010000015.1:14627-27293 GCA_964350725.1 uncultured Ardenticatenaceae bacterium
ATTAGGGCCAAAGCCTGCTAATGGGTTGTCGCCTTCAACACGATCATCGTCGAGATAGTAACGGCCGTTTTCACCCACAACCACACCGCCAAATTCATCCGATTTAATCATCACCCAGCCAATACCCTCATGCGCCACCAGACTGTCTAGCAAGCCTGGATAATAGGCATCGACGACTTCTAAAGTAACCCGTTCGTCAAAGCGTGTGCCATAAACCAGACCCAAATTACCCGATGCCAACACCAAAATTTCCGCCTCAGCAGAAACTTCTTCATCTTCATCATCTGCGCCTAACTTTACATCGCCGTCTACCTGGCTGCCGCGCGTCATGCGTTTTAGCGCTTTACCTGTTTTTTGGTCATTTTGGATGGCATCATTCACGTAGACATTCACATGTCCCATTGACTCATTGGTGTCCATAATACCTTGCACCTGGAACTCTTTCAAATATCCTTGCACCAACTCTTGCAAGTCGATGCCATAACGCTGCTTAAAAGTAGCACCGCCGCTTTGCCCATGATCAGAAAGCACGACGAGATGATACGGCCGTGGCGCGTCCTTAGCTGCACTTTCCAGACGCGCAAACTGCTCATCCAGCTTTCGCAAAGCATCCAAGGCATCCGTCGATTCCACGCCGGAATGATGTGCAACTTCATCATAGCCCACAAAAGTAGCGTAAGCTGCGGGCACACCGGCAAACATATCACCGATCAAGGTATAGATATTTAATTCACGCATGATAATGGTCGTAAACACGCGCAGCAGTGGATATTTACCGCCGCGATGATCTTTATCCATGATAGGATAGACATTGTTTTTACGGGCCTGATAGAACTGCCATTTTTCAAGGATGATGTCCCAAATCATCAACAGCATCGTGCGTGTCAAATTATAGGGATTAACAAAAAAAGCATAAAAATCGGTCAAGTGTAAGCGTGAAAAATCTTTCATCACACTGGCGGTCACACTCACATGGGTAGCGTCACCTGATAACAAATTACCACGGCTGGCACCATTATCGACGAGCAGACCATTGCCATCAGAATGTCTCCTTTCGAGTTGTGCAACCTCGTCTGGATTACTCGAGGAGATCACTTCTTTGCGTGCCCGATCATACCAACGAAACGCAGGGATATTATCATTGTTGCCGTGCAAAATACCCGCCTGACTGGCTGACGTTTGCGAAGACATATCTGTTTCCCATTCTACCAATTTATGGCTGCCCTGATCGAGCCAGCGCTTCAAATTGGGGGCATAGCCCTTCCGCATCGCTTCTAATAAGACCGGCTCGGCGAGCCCATCAATCTCAAGAAAGATAATGCCAGGCACGTTGGTCTCTTCGGGTTTTACTATGCGTTTGGCACGCCGTTTAATTACATTACGATAATAAGAACTATCATCATCAATCGTCAATAATGAACTGAAGATGGCATTCGTGGCTGTTAAACCAAAGGCCACACCGATGGCTGTCCAAATATTAGCAACATCAAAACTGGGAACCAATACCGATGCCAACATGATAATCGCGCCATTGAGGACCAAGGCAGCCAATCCCAATGTCAGCACAGCAAAAGGCAAAATAATGTAGCTTAATATAGGCCACAATAAAGCATTAAGCACCCCAATCACGGCCGCCGCCACAATCGCAGTGCCACTTCCAATAGGTATTGTGAGCCCATCAAACAAAAAGCTCATGATAACCAAGGCCAGTGCCTCAATCGCCCAAATGATGAGGATACGCACAAGGGGTTTTCTTATTCTTGGTCTGGTTCTGGGCTGCATCACAACCTCTTGTCAAATATAAAACAATCTTCCCGTTCGCTTTCATAAAAACAGGTTACTGCTTTCATGAAAGCTTACGGGAAGACGTAAAAACTTGGGTATTAGAGATACGGCCGCTGTTTGTGCAAGTATCAGACAAACAACGGCCGTATCCAATGCAAAAAACTACGGGGAAATATAATTAATTACCCCCACCGTGCCGTCGGCAAGTACGTAAGCCAACTTTCCGGCCGTTACAACAGTGGCGTCATTGATAACTTGCTCTTCCCATGTATAACCGCTGGTCCCTTGCAAAGCCGCCAAATAAGCCTGTTCTTGCTCCATGATACCGGCAGGTTCAGCACACGCTTTTTGGGTTGTGATCAGCGGGCCAACCGTAAAGTAATCATCTACCGGTGTCAAAGTGCCAGCATAATCATTACAACCTGCTGAACCAAAGACTTCGGCAGCATCGAAAGTCGCCGTGATTTGTGTGCCTGCCAAAACTGGCTCTTCAGCACCCACCGGCCCAAATGAAGCCACAACAAATTGGGAGCCATCGGCCGCACCTGCTGGTGGTTCTACAGGTAGCGTACCATCTGTCGTACCATCTGTTTGCGCTTCAAAACGCAGCGTACCACCATCAGCTTGCATGTCCATGTAAAGCTCGCCTTCTTCAAAGAAGTAGATTGCGGCGTTGGACAAACCAGCCAGGAACTGTTGATCCAAAGAACCCTCAGGACACGCGACCAAAGTGGATGGGCCTAAGACAATGCTAATGCTGCTGCTGTCGGCAGTTGTATAAGAAGCGCCAACGCTGTTACAGTCAGCCTGAATATTCGCCGTGCCATCGGTGTTAAACAAGATGGTATAGCTTGCCGGATCCGTGACGACCGTAACGCCATTGGGGTCAGTCGTGGATACCCACTGCCAGGTTGTCCCGGTCAAAGCCGGTTCCAATGCCGGAGCGGGTACAACTGGCACATCGTCAGCATTGGTTGCTTCGACAAATGCAGCCGATACCCAACCTTGCTCATTGGGGGCTTCAGGCAGCGCCACGACCCACCATTCACCATCTTCGCTCACACCAACAATCTCACCTGTTTCTTCAAACGGCGCGGCACCAATAGATGGATAGTCGGTACCTGGGCCAGTACGAATAAAGATGCCATCAGGTGCAGTTACCGTGGCTGTTGGTTCGCCTGTTTCTGGTTCAGGTAAATCTACCTCTTCATCGGTGCCAGCATCTTCACCTTCACCAGCATCTGCACTGGTTGGGAAGGTCAAAGAAGCCACCATCGCATCTAATCTGGCTAGATCAGGTGTCCAGGCAGTGGTTGGCAGTGCGTTGAGGGTGTCTTTAATCTCTTGTTGATAGGCAGCATTGGTTTCAGGATTTTGGGATGCATCTAGAACATCTTGCGGCACATCATCATTTGTGTTTGGCAAACTTTCGGTGGCTACGGGCCAGAAAAGCGAAACGTAGAATACGCCATCGCTGGTTAACCCCTGATAGTAATAATCAGTGGTTTCATTGGTCCACGGGCCGATTTGTTGACGATTGCTGGCATCAGACACATAACGCACACCTTCACCCACTTCGAAATTCAGATCGAGGAATTGTACCCAACGATCCATATAGGTGCTTGGTGGTGGCAGCAGTGGCATCGGGCTTTCTGGTAATGCCGTGCGATCTGCGGCCGTAGCAATCAATTCTTCCAGGCGCGTCACTTGATCGGCAACAATGGAACTGCCGGCAGCGTCATACATGCCTACATATGCCTGTGTGGGGAAAATGTACATGCGCGCACCGCGATTGGCGATAACTTCTTCTGGGGTGGCATCGTCAAAGGTCAGCAAAATGTATGGCGGGAAACCTTGACCACCAGGCCCTGGTGGAATTGGATTGCCAGGTTGAACGGTCCAAGCGTAGGAGGTTGCTAACCCTTGTAAATCCATTTGGATCGCGTCTTCGGGTATCGCTTCAATTTCAGCCGCACCAGGCGCTTCAATAGAGGCGTCACGATAATAATCTACCGGCCCGCCAGCAGCCCAGGAGAGAACCAAAACAGCCCCTTCTTCTTCAAAACGATAGGATTGAGCTGGACCAAACATCAACGCCATATCATCAGCCAGCGAATCCGGCTCACAAGCGGCCATCGTTGAGGGACCTAGTTCCATAAAAATGCTGCTGGGCGGAGTGGTCGCATATTGGCCAGCCGCACTGTTGCAATCCATTTGGGCATTGAACGTGCCATCAGCATTAAATAACAAGGTGTAATTTTCTGGATTAGGCACCGCAATCGCTTCGATCTCATTGCCATTGGGGTCCCGCTGTATCCATTGCCAAGTGATGTCTACCAATAGCGGATCGGCCGTATGCTCTCTGCTGGCCACAATAGATTCCGATTCTGTTACTGGCGTTTCTTCTGCCGCTGGTTCTTCGGTAGGCGGCGCAACAGTTGCGGGTGCGGTGGTCGGGGCTTCTTCCACTGCTTCATCTGCTGTGGGTTGAGCCTCGGGTGCAGCTTCGGTGGGATCGGCCGTATCGTCACCGCCACCACAGGCTGCTAACACAAACACGAATATTAATAATAAAATAAGCGTGATTTTTTTCATATGCTTCTTTTCTCCTAAAAACAGGTTAGTTATTCGAGATAACCAACCTGTTGTATCCAAACGAGATTTATTCCTCGTTTTCTCTATTCTTGCTATTCGTCCAAAATATGTAAATTGGTGTCAAAATGAGCACCAGTAAAAATAAAACCGCTAAAACAACAATAATTTCGGTTAACACAGAACACCTCCTCAAAGTGTCGCTTTTGTGATTAAGTACAGTGTTAAACAATCATGCGCTTATGTCCGATCTAAATACTGAGCATAATTTTACTTCATCTGCCCTAAAAGGGATATTTATAAAACTTTAGCTTAATAAAATTAATTTTATGCACGCAGTTCAGACCAATCTTTGCGTATCAAAACCACCATTGCGTAGATTACCCACAGCATAATCAAGGTCACAACAAACGCAGCAATAAACGTCCATGTACGCATCTGGGACTTGAGTTCAACCGTGCGTGTTTGCAACCCGTCAAGGTCTTGATCAATCGTATCCAGTTTGTCTTGAATGCCCGTAATGCGATCGTTTACGTCCCCAATACTCTCAGTAACTGTATCGATTTTTCCGGCCGTGCCATCACGAAACGCCTGAATATCGCTGGAAAGTTGGTCGGCACCAGTCTGAATAGCAGCAATGTCACTTTGTAAGGCTTCTAATTTAACTTGATCAGGTGCGGGTAAGCTAACAAATGGTATTTTACTTACCGCATCAATCAGACCAGCGACGGAATCCACTATTGATCTGATGTTCGCGGCCGCTTCACCCACACGATCAGCCGCATTTTCTATTTTTTGTTCTTTTTCTGGGGGCAAGAGCGTGAGAACAAGCCCTTGGTCGGTAACATTTTGTGAGATTTGGTCAACGGCCGTTTCCACTTCACCCACCGTCATACTCAAATCTTCAGCATGGCTATTAACAAACCCAACACCTTCACGCCCAACAGCGGCCAATCCATGCACACCGTCCAACACACCATCAGCCACATCAA
This sequence comes from uncultured Ardenticatenaceae bacterium, assembly GCA_964350725.1. Taxonomy (GTDB): domain Bacteria; phylum Chloroflexota; class Anaerolineae; order Promineifilales; family Promineifilaceae; genus JAACFF01. Next base: position 19,997 of record CAYGMR010000015.1, read on the forward strand.
TCACAACGCTGCGGCCAACCCACGACCCAACAATGCCACCAACGCATAATATTAATACGATGGCACTGACGATTACGGCCGTCCATAACCAAACGCGCCGCCCTGTCGTTAATGTCTTCTTCTCTTCCATATTTTCCTCACTCCTAGATATTGCCAATTTCTCATTCTTTTATTGACTTTATCGGCAATTATAACAAACAAATGTTTTTAGAATACGATTTATGCAGCGTAGAAAAAATCCCCTATCTTGACGACACTTCAGAAGAACTTAAAGCTGAATTGGACACCCTTGAACATTAGATGCTCAAATTGTTGTTTCCAACACCACACCGTTAACAGCACTCACCCGCTCAAAACCACTTCTTCTTTTTCATATAACCGATCATTCCTACAACAATTAACACCATAACCAACAATGTTATCGGATAAGCATTCGGATTTTTCAACTCCGGCATATTCTCAAAATTCATGCCATATAACGAAGATAGAAAGGTGATCGGCAAAAAGATAGTCGATACAATCGTTAGAATGTGCATGACATGGTTGGTTTTTTCACCCACATTGGCACGATGAATATCCAACAATTCAGTACTCCAGGTCCGCAAGCGAAAATATCCCCGCCACATGGCGGCTACATCACGTTCTAACCGCGTTGCAAAATATTGACTGGTACGTTCACCAATGAATTCACTGTCTTCTTCCTGAATCGTCTCCACAAAAAAGGCCAGACGGCGCACAGAATCATAAAACGGCTTGACCTGTTCACGCACCGCCAGGATTTTATCCATAATCTCTGCTTCACCGCTGCTGGCAATGACTTCATCTTCCAATTCCTCAAAACGATCAACCAGGCTTCTAAACAGCGCATCTTCAATCTTGCTGATCATGGCGCGGATGAGTTGGTAGAGTAAATAATCGGGACCACGTTGCTGTATTTGCATGTTTCCTGCCAGCAACTTATGTCTGATATGATTAAAAAGCCCAATTCTCCGCGCAACAAAAAGCAGCAGGAATTCCTTGCCTAGAATGACACTGCCTGTTGCGTATACGGTTTCTTGTGTGGTTTCGTCTTGAAATGGAACGCTATATTCTGTATAGAGGCAGTCATGATATTCACCAATAAATTCCGTCAGATTAGCAGACAAAATCTGATCGGCCGAAATCGATGTGACCGCAAAAAATGCCAATAACTGCTCTATCGCCTCTTTATCAGCAAGTGTATACGCTGAGATGGTTAACCAGGTTGTCTGCCCCTTTTTAACATGGGGCAGCAGTTCAGCCAGGTCATCACTTGTGTGGGTATCAATATTGTCCTGTGTATAACTAATTAATGAAAAACGTTTTTCCATAAACAACTATGTTATCCACAATCTTTTATTTTGCGAACGCGACCTACGTTTCTTTCTCAAACGCCTTCTGTAAAAATTGGTTCATTGCCTCTTTGTAACTATCCCAATTGGCCGCAATGTGCTCATCCCCCAACATGCGCAGCATAATCAACCCCAGGAAAGGACTGGCAAATAAACGCGCTGCCAACGCTGAATCATCCACATCAATTTGCCCCTCATCTATCAACTGCTGAAAGTAATGCTCAATAATGGCAAACATCGGCGCATAAATTTGGTCGTAAACCCGACTGCCCAATTCGGCATTCGTAATCATCTCCGGAAGGGCGACTTTTAATGTTTGATAGCGGTCAGCTATCTCATCCATCCGCGGGTTAACAAACATCGCCACAAACGTCGCAAAATCAATCTGCTCCGCCTCCGCAAGATTTATATCTTGTGCCTCTTCTTCCGAAAGCCGCGCCGTAATTCCCAGCAAAATGTCATCTTTATTTTTGAAATAGTTATAGATCGTTCCATCGGCAATTCCCGCTTTACTGGCAATCTGCTTAATCGTTGTGCGCTGGAACCCTTGTTCAGAGATCACTTCAATGGCCGCATCAATAATCAGATTGCGCCGTGCTTGGATCAATTGCTCCTGAAATGTCTCACTCATTAGGATATCCAAATTTCTCGACCAACAAATCGGCGGCTAACTTCGGACCATCCCACTTTTCCATTACTTTGGCAAAATCAGCCGCTTTTTGTTTGGCTTCCTCATCATTTAGCAACTGTTCAATCGACGCCTGCACTTTTTTGGATGGGTCTTTCGATTTGGGCACACGGATAGCAAACCCCTTACGCACCAGCGCCGCAATATTGGCATCTTGCTCCGGCTGCATCCCAATCCCCACCACAGGCTTCCCTGCATAAGCGGCTGTCATCACCGTGCCCACCCCACCATGAATCACTGATAAATCCACCATTTTGTTCACTTGCAGGGCGGGTAGCCAATCCGTCACCAAAACATTTTCAGGGACGTTGACAGCAGGCACTTTATCCAGATGGCTTTTGACGGGGGCAATGACGCGATATGGTTTTCCGGCAAAACTTTCCACAATGTTAGCGACAATTTGCGGTGTACCAGAACTACCCATCGCAAAATAGACCCATGGTTTGTCGTGCGGTAAATTTTTAATTTCTTCGGGAATAGGGAAATCTTGTCGTGCAATCAACGGGCCAATAAAATAATAGTTCGGAGCCAGTTCAGCATCTGTAAATTCGGCTGGCTCGGCCACCATATTGAAATCACCTTGCCAATAATCAAAAATAGAGGGAAAGCCTTTGGTGCCATATTGTTTAGCGACTTTGTTGAGGACATTGATGATACCGATACGCATCCACAGGTTAATAAATTCAAAGATGCCCCAATCGGCAATCTTTTTGATTGGTTTGAAGGTGATATTGTCCGTCATGCCCGCCCCATGGGTGAAAAAATCTTCTAACCAGGTTGATTGCATCGTCCACACAAGGGGGATATTCAGGATTTGGCACGTCAGGGGAATGGTAACGTATGAGCCAGTTAATACGGCCGTTGGTTGCAGTTCCTCCAAATAAGCCTTTTCATTCTCAACGCGTACAATCGTTTCTTCTTTAGTAAAACCAGAACCGAATTTTTCGCCCTTATCCACTTTATAAAGATATTCAATCTTTTCCTGTGTTAAACGTGGTTCCATCTTTTTGAGCGCAAATCCCTCTTCCTCAATTAAATGCTCGAACTCGCCCCCATCAGAAATGAATTGAATTGCAAATAGTTGGCTGGCCTTTGGATGCTGCCGAACGCCTTTGGCAATTTCAATCATACGTGTGGTTTCAGCCAAATTAAAAGCGGCTGGCGCAAATAACAACACTTTCTTCGACATCATGATTCTCCTAGCTGTTTTGTCCGAATTTTTTATAGAGAAGTTCGGCCGCTAATTTGGGACCATCCCATTTCTCCATAATCTTGGCAAAGGCTTCTGCCTTGTGTTTAGCATCCTCATTGTGCAGTTGAATTTGAATCGCCTTTTGCACGGCTTCAGCCAAATGCTTTGATTTTGGTACACGTATGGCAAATCCTTGACGAACCAAACAAGCAATATTGGAAACCTGCTCAGGCTGCATGCCAACACCAACGACGGGTTTGCCTGCATACGCTGCGGTCATTACTGTACCAATACCACCATGAATGACCGAAAGATCGACCATTTTGTTCACCTGAAGGGCAGGCGGCCAATCGGTGACCAGCACATTAGGCGGCACATCTATATCGGGATGGCGCTCCAAGAGAGGTTTGACAGGCGCAATGACACGATAAGGTTTTCCACGAAAACTCTCGATGATTTCTGCCACGATTCTTGGTATCCCGGAGCTACCCATTGCAAAATAAATGAGTGGTTTGTCGCGCGGAATATTCTTAACTTCTTCAGGAAGTGGGAAATCCTGGTTTGCAATGAGCGGCCCCGTGTAATAATAATTTTCAGGTAGTTTAATCCCTGAAAATTCCGCTGGCTCAGCAACCAGCGTGACATCCCCACGAAAAAAATCAAGGATGGGTTTATATTGCTTAACACCAAACTCTTTAGCGGCTTTATTCACCGGATTGAGAAAGCTATACCACATCCATGCATTAATAACTCGAAAGACAACGAAATTGGCGATTTTTTTCACAGTATCTATCTTGATACCGTCTGTCAATCCAGCACCTGAGGCGAAAAATTCTCTGAGCCATGTAGATTGAATTGTCCAAACCAAAGGGACTTTTGTTACTTGACAGGCAACCGGCATACTTAAATATGAACCGGTGATAACGGCCGTTGGTTTGAGCTCCTTCAGATAAGCCACATCTCCTGCCACCTTCGCAATCATTTCTTTTTTTGTATAAATGACACCCATTTTTTCCTCGTCGTTTACGGCTATGATATGGGCGATCTTTTCCTCGGAGATGCGCGGTTCAATTCGCTTCAGTGGAAATCCCTCATCTTCAATCAACTGTTCAAATTGGCCACCTTCAGACACGAATTGGATTGCAAAGACTTTGTTTGCAGATTCGTTCGCCTTGATACCTTTGGCAATCTCAATCATGCGCGTCGTTTCAGCAAGGTTGTAGGCAGCTGGAGCAAATAGCAATGTTTTTTGGGTCATAGATCATTCTCTCTCTCTAATTTATAAAGGGTCGTTTGGGGATGAAATTCATACCATCCCAACCACCAAGTGCGTTTAATCATAATTGCTTCGCCATCAATAAACGCACGCACAAGATCAGTCGTGACATCATGTTCAATTCTGATGTTTTTGCCATTAACCATCTCTTTAATAACATCCATTTCTTGCAGGACAGCCAGTGGATACGCACGAACGATGCCGTCAATTAAGATGCCGACGATGGCTGCATAGGGGGGCAGGCGTTTGTCGTTGGGTGTTTTGCCTGGGGCTATCTTGGATACAAAATAGGTGATTTTTTCGAGTACGGCCGTAACTCTCTCTTTCGGCAACATCCCCGTCCATACCTCAGGTTCTAAGGATGCGAATGTAGTGGGATGCGCTGTTTTCCAGCCCGCCCACGTCAACAGTTCGCCACCCAACAAAGTTAACTGTTCACCCTGTAACGGACCAATTAACGCCTCACCGGTTGCCTGCTGCCAAAGTGTCCCTGTTTCACGATCACGAATAACCATGTTGCGTCGCCAGACACATTCGACATCAAAGGTTAGACGTTGTTCATTGACGGTCGCGGCATACACGATGCCGCTGCGACACGCAGCTCACCACGAGGCGAGCAGATGTTCTTTGTTGACTGTCGTATTGACAAGGTGATGGGGAATGAGTGTGTCTAGGAGCCAGGCAACGGCCGTATGCTCTCCACGCGCATAGCCAATCACCAACGCAGAATCATCCCATCCTGCGCCTACTCCCAACACCTGTTCTGGTTCATCTACAGCAACCAACAGGCGGCTCGCGTGATTGAAACCAGACAGGGGGGTTAAAAGTAGGACAATGACCAAAACGATCCATTGTCCTGTCGTCGGATTGTTTAAGGTGAGTGCCACCGCTAACAAGATGGCACTCACTGCGATACCAATCTGCACACGACGACGATGATATTGAAAGCCAATCCCCAATTGCGGAAATGGAGAGACCCATTGGTTAATGAAGATTGCCAATATCGAAATGATTATCGCGCATGCAGAAAGGAGTCCGTTCACTTGCCAGCAACCCACGCCCAGGCCTTGTCAAGGTCAGCGGTGTGGAAATATTTGGCGTCACGTGCGTAGAATGGGTCGGCAACGCTGGCGATTATTTTCTCTAAACGGCCGTCTCCAACCACCGCCAAACGCTCAATCTTCTTGCGAAATTCCTTGCCAAACTTGAGGTCTTTCCCCCACGCTTTCATTTCTTCGCCCTTCAAATCATCCAACTGCAATAACAAGCCAATCGACCCTTCTTGCTCGACCAATGCACTAACTTCGGGGAAAAGCGTCTCGGTATAATCTTCTTTTTTGATTTTTCCTTCCACGCGATAACCCACGACATTTCCAGCACTTTCAGACATTTTTTCTATCATTATTTACCTCACTAAAAATTTATTTATCCATCATTATGAATAGTCATTCACAATAATGAATAAGTATTCATGTCAGTGAATAATCATAGTCAATTTAAAGCAATTTGTCAAAAACGGCCGTATTTCTGGCAACAAAAAAGACCTTCGTGATTAATCGAGACGTTCTCGAATCAATCGCGCAGGTCAATTATATTCGTGACATTCGTGTCAGAATCTTTTCTGGTTTATCCAGGTTAAGATAGTGAGCAAAAGTGGTGATGTCATACTTGCCTTCGCATGCCCACTTAGGCAATTCCCTGAATTTGTTTGCGTTTGTAGTAACGGCTTTAGCCGCTTTACCGCTGAAGCGGTTACTACCAACCTCTTAAAAAACTTGCTTTACAAAGCACTTCGGCTATTCCCTAAAATAAATGATCCGGTTAAACCTACACAGGCATAGACTCGCCAAAGCCAAAATAACCCATCTCACGGCTCATTATTTTCTTGCATTGGCCTTATAGGATAGGTGAACTCACAATACGCAGTGCTCCATATATAAAAACAGTTGTACCCACGATGAGCATGACGGCATCGAGTACCCGCCATTGGAATTTACCAGCAATACCTGTGAAAAAGAGCACGGTGGCAAAGAGCACAGTCAGCAGCACATAAGCGATCCCCTTGCCCCTGAGAAAGAAATGTTGTTGCTTCGGGCTTAATGTTACTTTCAGATTCCATTCTACCTGCTCATCTTGGCAACTCTTTTTCCTGAAGATTATAACGCTAACAGTATGCGGCAGTGAATGAAAACGGGCATCAGAAAATTATCGTATCTTTTGCCTGCCCACATGAAGATGGGGGAATGACCTGAATGGTTGACATTCATTTATGATATTTTTCGTTGTTGAGAATGGTGAAACCACGATAAAGCTGCTCCAAAAGGATCACACGCGCCAGTTCGTGGGTGAAGGTGAGGCGGGACAAGGCCAGTTGGGTATGAGCAGCGGCAATCACTTCAGGGGAAAAGCCTAAAGGGCCGCCAATCAGGAAGGCGATACGGCCGTAACGCTCAATGCCTCCCTGCAAAAAATCAGCCAAGCCCGGACTGTCCATCTGCTCGCCTTCTGGTGACAAAAGCACAATGCGGCTGGCCTTACGCCCCGCTTTGAGCAACTGTTCGCCTTCACGCTGCATCGCCACTTCATCCGGCAATCCGCGTCCGACAACATCCTTGACTTCGACCAGGTCAAACTTTGTGTAATGGCCCAGGCGTTTAACATATTCTTTTTGTGCCGCCAACCAGGATCGTGTGCGTATTTTGCCCACCGCGACGACTGAGATTCTGCCTATGGCGCGTGGCATCAGTTCAACTTCCCCAGCAGGGCATTTT
>CAYGMR010000016.1:0-6086 GCA_964350725.1 uncultured Ardenticatenaceae bacterium
CACTAAAGTTATTAGAAGTTCAACTTCTGGATTAACCAGAGGTGGTCAAGAATATTAGAAGTTGAACTTCTTTTGTTACAGAGTACTTAAAGTCATAACTTTTTCAATTTAGAGGCAACCCTATGCATGCATTAATTTTCCGGTCTAAGCTTGCACACTTTTTAATAGTTGTTGGCATTTTATTGTTGGTTAATGTCTTTCCTGCTCAGGCTCAAGATGAAAGCCAGGTCGAGGTTTTAAACGGCCGTATCGAATTAGGTGAAATCATGCAATACAACGTCCCCAATTTGAAAGCGGGCGATGTTTTGTATGTTTACATGACCAATGCATCAGGCAATCTTGATCCCACGGTTTTGTTAACGACAGCCGGTACAGATGTAGAAGCCTTACGCGTTGAACTCAGAAATGATATGGAGGCACTCATTACTGATGGAGCGCCGCCTACCCAGGCATTGAAAGAGGTGGTCGTTGATACCTTCTTGGCTGCCAGTGACAATAACGGTGCAGGATCGGATGCAGCTTTCGAATTTGTGGTACCCGTCGATGGTGACTATTTATTATTGGCATTAGGCACCTTGGTTAATGAAACGTTTGGTGATTACCAATTAATTGTCAGTATCAACGAGCCTGTGATATTGGAGGGCCATTGGCAGCCGACTGGCGACCAAATCGCTTTTCTGGATAAGGAAGCATCGGGGATAGCAACGGCCGTACAGCAGATGACGAACAAAATTGGCGAAAACCGTACACAGCGCAGCTCGATACTTAACCCAATCGCTGCCGGTGATACGCTTTATCTTTATGTTGGCTCCGCAACTCCCGATTTTATTCCGCAGCTGACATTAAAAGATTACAGCGGCCGTACTGTGCAAGAATCCAACCCACTCGCGGGTGGCCAATCAAATACCCTAGAATTTACACCCATTGAAGATAGCGAAAACATGCAGCTTATCATCACTGGCTTAGATGATACAAAAGGAGAGTTTCGTCTATTAGCAGGTCTCAATGAACCGGCGGTTTTGACAGGCGAGGCTGTGCCACAGGGCCGTGAAATCGTACAAAGCCCAACAGAGGTATTAGTAGGCGCCCATTTAGAACAAATCACCAGCGTCGATCAAAAAGCTGAAAATTATGGGGGCGCTTATCTGATAGAAATGCGTTGGAATGATCCCACACAAGCGTTCAATCCAGACGATTGTCAATGTACCTTTAAGACCTTTATCGGTTCCGGTTTGGCGCAGTTATTAAACGACACCTCCTTTCGTTGGCCCAACTTTACGATCTTTAACCAACAAAACAATCGCTGGATTCAAAACCAGGGCATCGTTGTAGAATCAAATGGAGACATGTTCTATTTTGAGCGTTTCACAACAACCTTGCAAGCCCCCGACTTTAATTTCCGTGCTTTTCCATTTGATACCCAACAATTTTATTTGCGTGTCGATGCACTTTTCCCCGATAATTTTTTTGTTTTCCATGCCCCTCTTGAAGCCAGTAAATTAGGCGACCAATTGGGAGAAGAAGAATGGAAAATTAACGAATATAGTACCGAGGTTAGTACGGTTGAAAATGTGACTGTCAATCCAAGTTCCCGTTTTTCATTTGGTTTTCAAGCCAATCGTCACTTAAACTTTTATATCATGCGCATCTTTGTGCCCACGATTTTGATCATCTTGGTTTCTTATTTCACATTTTTCTTGCAAGATTATTCCAAGCGTATCGATGTGACGAGTGGCAACTTGTTGGTTTTTGTGGCCTTCAATTTCACGATTTCTGATGATTTGCCGCGACTTGGTTATTTGACTTTCTTAGATGCGATGTTGGCAGGGGTGTTTGTGATTACCGCATTGGTTATCGCGTTTAATGTATTTCTGCGCCGCTTAGAATTGAATGGTAAACGAGAATTGGCACAACGTATTGACAGCTATACATTGTGGCTTTATCCCATTGCCTATTTGATTGGCGGTTTTATTTTGTATATTTACTTCATCTTGCCGGAATATTGGGATGGAATCCTGCAGACGCTGAATCTAGGGTAAATCTTTCAAGGGTTGGAGGACTTTTGAACTATGACGAAGATAGAAAAACGGCCGTTTTCTGTCAGTCATAATAACAGCATGTTACAACAAGATCACACAGACTTGCAAAAGATTTTGCGCCAGCAGGATGGTTTGCGGGTCATTATTGAATCTATTAGTAGTGAGTTGGAGCTACGGCCGTTACTGACTCGTATCGTGCAACATGCCTGTGAACTGTTAGAAGCAGATCGTGGCACCATTGGTTTGGTCAATGAAGAGCACCGTTTTGTGCGCACTGAAGCCGTTTACCAGATGCCCTCTGATGAACTAGGCGCAGAAATGCCCGTTGGTGTGGGGTTGGCAGGCAAAGTACTGGCGACCCAACAACCCCTTATTCTCAACCAGTATGGCGAGCTAGACACACCTTTGCTGCCGAATTTGCTGAAAGATGCTGTGATTGGTCTGCCTATTTTTTGGCACGGCCGTATGATCGGCTTTTTTGGCATTGGAGCTGATCCGCCACGGCGTTTTGCTGCCCAAGACGTAGATTTGCTCACCCAACTGGCCCGCCATGCCGCCATCGCCATTGAAAATGCTCGGCTTTTTGCGGCTGAAAAACGGCGTGTCGCCCGCCAACAAGCCCTCACACGCATCGGTGAAATTATCAGCAGTACATTGGCGTTGGATGATCTGTTACAAACGGCCGTTGCTGCCATTTGTGAGCATTTGCACTTTACCGATGTTGGCTTTTTGCTGCCAGATGAAGATGATCCGCAAATGCTGCTGCTGGCTGCACGCAGTGGCATGTATGCAGACCTGTTACCCGGCGATTATCGGCAAAGCATTCATACAGGGATCATCGGCGCAGCAGCACGCGCCCGACACCCCATTCTGACTACCGATGCTATGCATGACCCACGTTATTTACCCATTCCCGGTGCAGATAATATCCGCTCAGTCATTGGCATGCCCGTCATTGCTGCCGAACAGTTGTTGGGCGTGCTCAATGTTGAGTCAGAAGACATTCTTACGGACGATGATGTGGCCGTGTTGGAAATTGTTGGCGGTCAGTTAGGCTCTGCCATTGCCACCGCGCGCCTTTTTGAGCAGATGCAGCGCAATCTGGCTGAAACACAACTTTTGTATGCAACCAGCCGCCGTATGACAAACGCCTTTGATGTAGATGACGTAATTGAGGCGTATTTACAGCATGTGGCTGTGCGCGGTCGTTATATTTGCACCGTTGCGCTGTATGAATTTGATGAGTTTGGCGAGCGCACGGCCGTTACCGTGCGCGGTGTCTGGTCACCGGATGCGGATTTGCAGTTGCTGCATCACCAGCTGCCATATACCCGCGACGAACTCGATGGCCCGTTGGATCAAGGGCAGACGATCCTCATCGCTGATGTGCATACCGATCCGCGCGCCAATCCGCAACTGCGCCGCTTGCAGGCTGAATCGGGACGACCAGCATTGGCCTTTATTCCCCTAATTGTGCGCCGCCGTCGTATTGGCGTAGTCATCCTCTCCTATCCGACAATCTATCGCTGGCAAGAAAGTGACCTGTGGCCGTATCAAGTCACGGCCGCACAGTTAGCCACAGCGATTGATACGCGTCGGCAGCAGCTTCTGTTGGTGCAAAGCAGCCAGGAAGTGGCTGTGTTGTATGAACGCCAGCGGTTGGCACGTGAGCTGCATGATTCTGTAACCCAGCTCATTTTTAGCATGACGCTGATCGCACAAGCGGTAGCCCCGGCATGGCGGCGCGATCCGGCTGAAGGCGAAAACCGTGTCGGCCGTTTACTCGAACTGAGTCGAAGTGCGCTGGCTGAAATGCGGGCGCTGCTTTTTGAACTGCGCACATCAGAGCCGCCACCACTGCCGACGGAATCGGGTGTGACGTTGCCCGGCATCTCCCGGCTGCGCCGTGATGGCCTCGTAGCGGCTTTATCACAGCACATCAAATCATTGCAGTTGACCGATCCGACAATCTTGTTGGATGCTGAACATTATCAGTCACAATCATTGGAAACAGAAGTTGCGCTGTTTCGTATCACGCAGGAAGCATTAAACAATGTGGTAAAACATGCTGAAGCCACACAGGTAAAGATTCGCTTGCTTGTGGATGAAACGGCCGTTTGTCTGCAAATCAAAGACAACGGTATAGGGTTCGAACCAAAGAATGGCAGCGACCGTACCTCGAATGGCCTCGGTTTACGCACCATGCAAGAACGCGCCGAGGCGTTACACGGCCGTTTAGAGATTAATACGATTTTGGGACAAGGAACGGCCGTAAAAGCCAACCTACCAGTATGATTGGAGACACCATGCGCGGTGGCAATTTGTAGCCCGATTTGCAAAATCGCCCTACTTTATACGAGGAGACAAAATGACAATGCCTATTAAAGTGATGATTGTGGACGATCATGCCATCGTGCGTGAAGGCTTAACCATGCTGCTAGGTGAAGAGCCCGACATTGAGGTTGTGGGCGAAGCCCGTGATGGCGTTGACGCCTTGACCCGCATTGGTCACTTGCAACCTGATGTGGTGCTGATGGATCTGGTCATGCCGCAAATGGATGGCATTGCCGCCACGACCCAAATCCGGCAAAAATACCCAGATTGCCAGGTGTTGGTGCTCACTAGTTTCGCTGAAAACCAGCATGTGCCCGCTGCTATCCAGGCCGGTGCAATTGGTTATTTGCTGAAAGACGTGCTCAAGGTTGATTTGCTGGTGGCGATTAAAGCCGCCGCTAAAGGGGAGCCAACCCTACATCCTGAGGCTCAACGTCAATTGATGCGGCAAGTCGTGACACCCGTCGCACCAAATCTATTAGAAACGCTCACACCCAGAGAAATGGATGTGCTACGGCTGATTGCCCAAGGGCGCAGCAACAAGGAGATCGCCATGACGTTGCACTTAACCGAAGGAACGGTGAAAGGGTATGTCAGCACCGTTCTAGGCAAATTGCAGGTAGCCGACCGTACACAGGCCGCGCTTTTTGCAGTAAAGCACGGCATAGAGTAACACGGAAGTTTTAGTGAGTATCTTTGACGGAAGACGAAGGACGGAAAATCGGTCACCTATCGTCTGTCCTCCGTCAAATCGCGATGTTAATGCGACATGGCTCAATACTCTCGGAATTATCTTTACACTTTACTGCGGATTGAAATCCGCAGCTAACAAAAAGAAGTAGTGCGTTTCAACGCACTAAGGGCATCCCCAAAAGCGTTTCTAACCTGTTTCAACAGGTTTCCTTTATTAGCCGCGTATTTAAATGCGCGGTGACTGATTTAAACCGCCCTAACTTTCGTTAGGGATCCCCACCCCTTCCAAAGACAGCCTTCAAAACCGACTTCTGCGAGCTGTGCCAACGGCCGTTTTTCCCTATCCTTCTCTATATACCCAAATGAAAACTGTAGCGTGATTTTCCAAATCGCGTATCGAAATTCTATTTCGATCTACAAAGGAGTTAATTTGATGATAAAAAATGTATCTACAACAAATGAACAGATAGACCCGATGGTCGTGCAGGCATTCGCCGCGCAGCTTAAAGGGGTCTTGGTCCGTCCCAGCGATATTAAGTATGACGAAGCCCGTGCGATCTGGAATGGCATGATTGATAGGCATCCGGCGTTGATTGCCCGTTGTGTGGATGTCGATGATGTGGTCACGGCCGTTAACTTCGCCCGCACCCACAACATCCTGCTTTCTGTGCGTGGCGGTGGTCATAATGCTGCCGGCTTTGCCACTAATGACGGCGGCCTGGTCATTGACCTATCACTGCTGAATGCCGTGCAGGTTGATCCCGAAAAACGCATCGTGCGTGCCGGTGGCGGAACGACTATTGGTGAGCTGGATCAGGCCACTCAACAATACAACCTAGCCGTACCGCTGGGTGTCGTCACTGAAACAGGCATCGCCGGTCTTACATTGAGCGGCGGTTATGGTTGGATGCGTAACAAATATGGTTTGAGCTGCGACAGCTTGATTGAGGCCGAAGTCGTCACGGCCGACGGCCGTATCGTAACGGCCAACGCAACAGAAAACAGCGATCTGTTCTGGGG
>CAYGMR010000016.1:6096-13328 GCA_964350725.1 uncultured Ardenticatenaceae bacterium
GGCGGTGCGCGGTGGTGGCGGCAACTTCGGCATTGTTACCGCATTCACTTATCGCGCCTATCCTGTGGGGCCAGATGTGATGATGACGGCCGTTTTCCATGACGGCCGTGACGCCCAAGACGTGGTGCGATTCTGGCGCGATTACTCCGCGAATGCGCCTGACGAAGTTGCAACCTTGGTCGCCATTGGTCAGTTCCCACCTGGGGCTGAGGCCTTCCCTGAAGAGGTTCATGGTTTGCCCTTCGTTCTGATTGTCGGTGTTTACATCGGTGTACCAGAGGAAGGTCAACGGATCATGCAGCCCTTGCGCGACTTCCGCCAACCGCTCGTGGATTTTAGTGGCGTAATGCCGTATCTTGAAGCCCAGCAATTCTTTGACGAAGATTACCCGTCTGGTGAACTACGCTACTATTGGAAATCGACCAACCTGCCCGAACTCAGCGACGCAGCCATTGAGCGCATCGTCGAACACGCCCTGACCCAACCCTCTCCCCTGACCACAACCGACATCTGGCACGTGGGCGGCGCTATTCGCCGTATAGATGAGAATGATGCAGCCTTTGTCGGCCGTAACGCGGCCTTTTTGTTTAATGTCGAGGCCAATTGGGAAGATCCAGAAGATGACGAAGTCAACATAGAATGGGCACGGGAATTTGTAGACACGGTGACTGAGTTTTCTGACGGCAGTCGTTATTTCAACTTCCCCGGCTTACACGAAGAAGGGGAAGCCGTCATGCGACACACCTTTGGTCCCAAATATGCGCGGCTGGTAGCTTTGAAAAACAAATATGATCCCACGAACCTGTTCCGCCTGAACTCAAATATCAAGCCCTAACTTTAAGCGTAAGCGTCTACGTTTTCCCCAAGACGATGCTTGGCAAAAAGATATAAACACGGACAGAAAGGAATGCCAATAAAAAATGTCTTAAATTCCTTTCCGTCCGTGTCGATAAAAATTATCTGCCATATTTTCTATCGACAACTTTTTGTCGATGTTGGCGCGTAAGCGCCTAAACCAAACCATCTACGCACTACGCAATATGATTGGAGTTAACCATGAAATTTAAACCGATTCTGCTTGTCCTGATGTTGTTTCTGTTGGTTGGATGTGTGCAGTTTGACTATGACACAAAAGCCTTGGAAAAGTCGATGTTTGGCAAACCGCTGCCAAACCGAATAACGACTCCAGCTCACAAACCGCATGATCATGGGGCCTATGACTATGGCCATGACTATGACCATGACCATGACCAAGATACTAATTATGCTTTCGCAAAGAGTAGCAAGCATGATGGGGAAACGGCCGTTTCCCAATCCATGCAAGTCGTGCTTGTGCCGTCTGAACTGGTTGTCGGCCAAAACCGGGTAGCTGTAGGTCTGTTGGCCAGCGACAAACAAATGATTCACGACACGCTTGTGTGTCCCATCATATCAGATAGCGACGACATTGCAGTCGCAGTATGGTGCTGCAGTCAACTTTATTCACGTGGAAGTGTATACCGGTCTGCCGGATCCCTCCCAAAATAATTGGCAGCTATCACCTGTCATGGATGCCTTTGGTCTAACTACAGAGCCGTGGGTATATGTGATGGATGCAGAAGGACGGGTTATGTGTCGGGCTGAAGGGGTTTTTTCTCTGGCAGAAATCGCAGCATATTTGACATAATCAATCTGGTAAATCATGGAAATTCGCACACGACATTACAACAATGTAGCTATTTTAGCGTTAAACGGCCGTTTAGATGCCACGACTACCCCCGAACTCTCGCAAGCTATCGACGAACAGATCCGTGTCGGATACGGCCGTTTTGTGCTCGATCTGAAAAAAGTGGACTATTTAGACAATACCGGCATTAAGGCATTGGTACAGGTGGCACAGTTAACGCGGCGGCAGGGTGGTGACTTTCGCATTGCCAACGCCCACGCGCAGGTGAAATATGTACTTAATCTAGCCGGTGTAGACAGGGTAATTAAGGTTTATCCCAACGTGGTTGGCGCAACGGCCAGTTATTTTCCCGGTCCGATTCTGCAGGAGGGTAGTAATTCGTAGTGCATAAAATGGCGCGACCACAACCAAATAATCAAAGATTACACAGATGAGAAAAATCTGCAAAATCTTTGATGAGAATTTAGGGCTATTGGTTGTGCTTTTAGTGGCAGAAATTTTGTTTTCTGGAGCAGTAACAGACAAAGGACTGGCGGAGAGTGAGATGTTTGGGGTGGGACAGTGAAATAGTGAAATGTAATATTTTATGTTTTTGTTACAATGAGCTGAGAAACCCTGGAGTTTCTTTGTGATGAATGAAAAAGACAAACGGCCGTATTCCCACTTCCCCCAACAGCGCACCCCCTTCATTGGGCGGGCGCGTGAAATTGGTGAACTACGACAACTGCTGGAAGATCCTACCTGTCGTTTGTTGACCTTGGTCGGATCTGGTGGCGTTGGCAAGACGCGCTTGGCGTTGGCGGTCGCTGAAACGGCCCCGTTTGCTGATGGGGTCTTTTTTGTGCCACTACAACCTGTGCAAACAGCAACGGCCGTTCTGCCCACCATCGCCGACACCCTCCATCTCAACCTTAAGGCTGATGATACGCCACTACATCAAATCGGCCGTTTTTTTTATGCCAAAACTGTTCTGTTGCTACTAGATAATCTGGAACAATTGCTGGCCTGTGCAAATGATTTGTCTGCTCTGTTGGCAGCGGTACCGGGACTCAAGCTGCTCGTCACATCGCGGGAAGTGCTGAACTTGCAAGAAGAGTGGCTTTATCCTGTCGCTGGATTGCCTATTCCCGACGATTTGTCCAATCCTGACGCAATACGGGATGATGCCGTGGCTTTGTTCATTGAGCGGGCGCGGCGCGTGCGGCATGATTTTTCTCCCCAGCCTGAACTGGCAGATATTGTGAAAATTTGTCGTTTGGTGGAAGGGACGCCGCTGGCTGTGGAATTGGCAGCAGCATGGATAAAAACGTTAAGCTGCGCCGATATCGCGGCCGAAATCCAAAAGAACATCACCTTTTTAGAAACCGGTCTGCGTAATGTGCCGCAACGACATCGCAGTATGCGCGCAGTTTTTGAGCAATCGTGGCAAATGCTGTCCTTGGAAGCGCAACAGGTGTATGCGCGACTGTCCCTATTCCGTGGCGGGTTTCGGCGTGAAGCGGCCAAACAAGTGGCAGGTGCGTCTTTAACCATGTTGACCAGCTTTGTAGATAAATCATTGCTGGTGTGGGAGGCAAACGCCAGCACTGAGCGAGGCCGAAGTGGCCGTTACCATATCCACGAACTCCTGCGCCAATATGCCGCCACCCAAATTGCAGGTGCTGAACTGATTCCTCGCCAAGAACGTCACACCAACTACTATATACAATTTCTACACCAGCGCACGGCTGACATTACTGGTGACTTACAGCAAAAAGCGACTCAGGAAATCCATGCTGATTTAGATAATATTCGGGTAGCATGGCACTGGGCTGTACAGCAAGGCAATGCTCAAGCAATTGAACACGCCATTACGCCTTTGGCCATGTTTTACCAATTACAAGGCAAATTTCTGGAAGCGTCCACCATGTTTACGTTAGCGATTCGCCGCTTAGACGATGATCCCGCAGCATGGGCAGCATTGGCTGTGCTGCTTACAGAAATGGGTTGGATTACCATTCGACTGGGGCGCTTTGAAGAAACAGAGGCATACCTGCACAAATGCCAAGCCATTTACCAGCAGCAGCAGATGAGGCCGCTGCCAGGTGTTGCCACAGACCCCTTGCTGGGATTAAGTATATTGGCTTCTATTCGCGGTGAGTATGAAAAGGCTATAGTTTTGGCTGAACAAGCGTTACAGACGGCCGTCGCCCAAAACTATCCATGGAATGAAACCAATGCCAATTACTTGTTAGCCAGCGCAAACTATGCGCAGGGGAATTATGATCAAGCAATGACCTATGCAGTTGCTGCCCATGCGATCACTGAACAGATACAAGATCGCTGGTTCCGCGCGTATTGCCTGATTGAGATGGGGAAAGCGGCACAGGCGTTGGCTAATCTGGCCGCTGCCCACCACCACTTTGAAGCCAGTTACAACTTGCGTGAGGCATTGGCCGATCCGGAAGGGATGGCAGTGGCCATGAATCATCTGGGTGAGGTGGCCTGGCGGCAGGGAAATAATGTAGAAGCGCACCGATTGTATACGCAAAGTGCCGCCATTTATCAGAAGATCGATGATCGAGGCGGGTTGGCGGTGGCGTATCATGGCGTGGGGGAAACGGCCGTTTCCCAATCCGACTTCTCCGCGGCCCAAACACATCTTCAGCAAGCGCTTCAAATCGCCCAAGAGATTCAATTCACCCCATTGATCCTCACCATCCTCAGCACAATTGCCTACTTGATGCAGCAAATAAATCGCACTGAGCAAGGGGTGATGCTGCTGGCGTTGGTCGCCAATCATTCAGCCACAGACCATGAAACCAAAACGGCCGTTCAGAGACGATTGCAACAGTGCCAAACAAAAATCGACCCAGCCCTCTTTGCTGCTGCTGTGCAGGAGGGGGAACAGCTTGATTTGGAAACGGCCGTTGCCAGCGCCCAAGTCCACCTTTCCACCCCTATTGCCGTCGTTCAACCACCCGCTCACGCGTCGGCTGCCCTAGATGCCCTCACCGAACGCGAGATAGAAGTCCTGCAACTCATTGCGCAAGGGATGAGCAACCGTCAGATTGCCGAAGCGCTATTTGTCGTTCTCGGCACCGTCAAAGCCCACAACAATCGCATTTATAGCAAACTTAACGCCAAAAACCGTGTCCAAGCCCTAGCCCGTGCCCGCGAATTAGGACTGATTGCATAATTCACCACCCCTCCTTGTTAACCCCCCAATTTAACTTTAGTTAGACGACAACACTCCAGGTTTACAGCTATCCTGTTGCCATATCACAAAACAAAAACCTTGGAGGTTTATAAAAAACTATTATGAGTAACAATGGATTGAATACACAAAAAGTAGAACTGTTTGGCGAACGGTTGGTAAATATGTTGAACGAGGGCGCATTAGCCCACATGCTCAGCATCGGTCATCAAACAGGATTGTTTGATAAGATGGCGCTCCTGCCGCCAGCGACTAGTCAGCAAATCGCTGAGGCGACAGGGTTAAATGAACGCTATGTGCGCGAATGGCTTAATGGGCTCACCGTCGGCAACATTCTAACCCACGATGCGGATCAAGAAACCTATAAGCTACCAGCCGAACATGCCCCACTCCTCACTCGTGCTGCTGGTGCGGAAAACATGGCACTTTACATGCAGCATGTTTCTTCATTTGGCACAGTTGAGTCTCAAATTGTGGACTGTTTCCACAATGGCGGTGGCGTGCCCTATGAATCATTCCCCCGTTTTCACGAAATTATGGCTGAAGACAGCGGCGTCAATGTGGTTGCCGCTTTAATTGACCAAATCTTACCGCTCGTTCCTGGTTTGGTGGAACGCTTAGAAGCCGGAATTGACGTTCTGGATGTCGGTTGCGGCCGTGGACGAGCCATTATCAAGATGGCAAATGTGTTCCCGAACAGTCGCTTTATGGGATGCGATCTTTCTAAGGAAACGATTGCGTTTGCCAAAAACGAAGTCTCGACATTGGGTTTGTCAAACGCCTTCTTCGCCGTGCAAGATATGACCACATTTGACGCGCCGGAGCAGTATGACCTGATTACGGCTTTTGATGCCATTCATGATCAGGCATTTCCCGGGCGGGTGTTAGGCAATATTCAGCGCGCCCTCAGAGCGGGTGGCGTCTTCCTGATGCAAGATGTTGCCGCACACAGTCACGTCCATGACAACTTTGAACAGCCTTTCGCGCCCTTTTTGTACACCATTTCCACGATGCACTGCATGACTGTTTCGTTGGCGCAGGGTGGCGTGGGTCTGGGAACGATGTGGGGTCGTGAGACGGCACAACAGTTGTTGGCAGAAGCGGGTTTTGACGATGTTTCCGTCAATCAATTGCCCCATGACTTTATGAATGATTATTACATTAGTTATCCGAGCAAATAGGTCGTGTGGAGATTGGTTCAATCTCCAAGATTGAACTAATCAGAATATGGATTGCACATTCCTATCGTTAGCCCCAATCACCAACTTTTGGCAGGTGCAAACAATGGGCAAATCGGTCAATATATTTATATCAATTTAACTGGAGGATATAGAGATGAATAATTTCGGACAAAATATAAACTTGATGAACCAGTACCTGTCAATTACGGATTTTGGTATATACCCCGACATCGAGATTCGGCCAACAACGGCCGTTGATATTGATCTAATCTGGCAGTTGCATCAGCATCTCTCAACCGACTCCATTTACAAGCGCTATCACAGCCCCCGTGTACCGAGTAGAGACGAGATGGCTTATATGTGTGGGCTAAATGGAAAGGACGGCCGTGCCTTCATCGCCACCGTACCTGGAAAAGCAAAGATTGCTGGCATGGCGTATTACATCACCCATCCTGCCAACTCAGAAACGGCCGAACCCGCCTTGTTAGTCGCCGATGCGTACCAAGCGCAAGGGATTGGCGGGCGATTAATGCAACATCTGGTGGACTATGCTGTCACACAAGGCATCTGCTTTTTTGATGCACTTGTGCTGCCGACCAATGGATCGATGATCCATTTGCTCAACAGTAGTGGTCGATTGATTGAAAATCATCTTTCCTATGGTGCTAGAGAAATGCGCGTACAACTAAGATCGGAGGTTTAAATTATGAAGCGAATCATTATTTTTATTTATGGCATTCTTTGTTATGCATCTTTCCTTATAGCCACACTCTACGCCATGGGGTTTTTGAACAATAGCATTGTCCCCACCGGCATTGAGAAAGGTGTTTTACGGCCGTTTCTCGTCGCCTTAATCATAGATGTGGGCTTGATTGCCTTGTTTGGGCTGGCGCACAGCGTCATGGCGCGGGGACGTTTCAAGGCGTGGTGGACACGTTTTATTCCAAACGAGGCCGAACGCAGTACCTACGTCTTGCAATCCAGCTTGCTGCTCTTGTTGATTTTTTGGCTGTGGCAGCCTATGCCGACCATGATTTGGTCAGTGGCGGGCGGATACGGCCGTTATACTCTGCAAGCGATTCATTGGTTGGGTTGGACAATCGCTATTCTGGCGACCTTCCTCATCAACCATTTTGAACTGACTGGTTTACAGCAGGTTTTTCACAAGTTGCGCAACACAGAGCCAGCT
>CAYGMR010000016.1:13338-26104 GCA_964350725.1 uncultured Ardenticatenaceae bacterium
GAACCCGTTCCTCTATAAAATTGTGCGTCATCCGTTGCAGTTGGGGTTAATCATCGCCTTTTGGGCAACACCAGAGATGAGTATTGGTCACTTCATTTTTGCGGCGACCCTGTCTGTTTACATTCTGATTGGCCTTTACTTTGAGGAACGGGACTTGGAAAAATTATTTGGTACAGAATATGTGGCATATCAACAGACCACACCCAAATTACTACCCCAACCATTCAAAAATAAAATGTGGCGCAATGTTGCTGCCCAACCAACCGAGATAAAACATGAAGCAAAATAAAATGAACCTCGATCAAGCTTTTACAGAAGTTAGCGTCAGTTCAGCAGGCGGCGCCCCTTTTTTGATTGCCTATGGCGTAACTTTTATCATCACGGGAATTCTATCCTATCTGTTACCAGCAGAAACGGCCGCACTTATCGCTATGTTTCAAGGTGCTGTGGCATTGCCCGCTGCCTTCTGGTTGGAACGTCGGATGGGGCGTGGGCGGATGTCGGTAGACAATCCGCTGCGTGCGCTTTCAAAACAGTTGGCTTTCTCTCAAGTATTGGCATTGCCAGCTTTAATTGTGGCGTTTAACTTGAACCCACGCTCTATTCCAGTGATCTTAGCTGGGTTGGGTGGCGTTCACTTTTTGCCCTATGCATGGTTGCATCGCACTCGATCGTATGTCGTGTTGGGAATCGCTGTTTCTTTGGGCGCGTTTGGGCTCCAGCTTCTTTTAGGGGCGACTGCTTTTCACATTAATTTGCTGTATGTGGGTGTTGTGTATTGGTTATTTGCACCTGCTGTTTATCGGCACGCCGCACGATTTGGCAAGGCACTTACAGACAGAGATGTTTTGTATGAATAAGCTCATGAAATCAAATACAATGAATACAATAACAACTAACACAAAATTACTTTGGTGGGCGCGACTCATTTATGGGTTTGTGGCTCTCAACGCCTTTATCGGCGCGATGATTCTCATTTTCCTACCAACACAGACGGACAAGCTGTTCTTTTGGACGGTGCGTCCACCGATTAATGCTGGCTTATTTGGCGCGTTATATCTGGGTGGGGCCACGGCTGTTGCCATAGCCGTCTACCGCAATCAGTGGGAACCGATACGCTATCTGGTTCCGATTTTAGTGGCGGCAGGCATACTCATCTCGTGGGTGACACTGCTGCATCTAGACAAGTTTACCTCTGAAATTCGGCTGATTTACTGGCTGCTCATCTACATTGGTGCGCCGCTGTTGGCGGTTTTAATTTACGTTTTTCAGGAAAGGCGTGGCGCCAATTGGACGGTTATTGTGCCGGTACGGCCGTTTACCCGCAACCTCGCTCTGATTACCGGCACCATTGTTGTGGGTGCGGCGGTATTAATTATTTTGTGGCCGGAAACGGCCGTTGTCAATTGGCCGTGGCAAACCAGCCCACTGATGGTGCGCATCTTTGCCGCTTGGTTTGGCGCCTTTGGCGCCGGCCTGCTCTGGTTCAAAGTCGAGCGCGATTGGCGGCGACTCTCCCAAATTCCCACCCTGATGATCGCCGCTGCGGGTTTGGATTTGCTCATGGTCTTTGTCTATCGTCAGACGGTGCTCATTGACCTCAACTTCTGGCTCTACTGCGGCCATCTGATTCTGTTTGCGCTGGTCGGTGGGCTGTTGTATTGGTCACAATCGCGATCACCCTTAATCAATGACAAAATATCAACGTATGGATTGTCAAAATGATAGGGTGGGCTTCATCGAGCCATCGCTCAATTCATAAAATCTAACTTTAGGAGAATAAAACTCATGTCGAAAATAACTGTTACTGTTTCAAGCAAAGTACAAGCGCCAGCGGCAATCGTCTACAACATCCTGGCTGATTACAACCATCATCGCAACATTTTGCCGCCACAATTTTTCATTGGCCTCGATGTCATTGAAGGCGGTGTAGGCGCGGGAACCCGCTTTGTCCTCCATTCCAAGTCCCTGGGCGGCGGCAAGACCCAGATGCATATGTCTGTTACTGAGCCAAAACCGGGGGCTGTTTTAGTGGAACGGGACGAGAACACAGATTTGGTCACGAGATTTATCGTTAAGCCAGTTGATACGGCCGTGTCCGAGGTAACATTCGAGACAGTCTGGCAGCCACAGCCTGGCTTGAAAGGAATCATTGACCGCTGGACAACACCGTTTTTGATGCGGATGGTTTACCGTCAGGAACAAAAGAATCTGGATGAATACGCCCAGCAACAAGTAACTGTATTCGTGTGACAGCCGTGCGTGTGGACATTAGTAAATATGCCCAACAACCCCAAAATATTGCGGTTGTCATGGATTTGACGCTGCATTATCTACATTCAGCGGATGTTTAAAATGGGGTGTAACCCAATGCCGTCACCCTATTGTCGATACTGATTTTAACCCAGGCCGGTTGCGTCGCAATGCAATTTAGGGCTTTTCAGTAGTCCCGTTTTTGTTGTCATTCCCACGCAGGTGGGAATCCATCTTCACCAGCAGCGTGAATGGATTCCTGCCTGCGCAGGAATGACAGGTTGACTGCTGAAAAACCGTGCGTCGCAATTGGCAATGGTTGAAGAAGTGTGACTTGTATGGCAGAATAAGTTTATTGGCATTCGTGGCAAAATTTGAAATTATAAAGACGGAAAATGGAAACCAGTGAAGTGTTAGCTCTCTATGATGAACAAGAACGTAAAAATAGCCGAATTTTATCCTATCGGCATGAAGCAACTCCCGAGGTTGTGCGTCATATTAGCGCAGACCCAGAGCGGGAGAGCTTTATTATTTACAGCAACCTATCTGCTACCAATGCCGATCGCATAATCCAAGAACAAATCAAGTGGTATACAGAAGAAGTGAATGGTTCTGGCCTGGAATGGAAGATGTTTGACCATGATACCCCTCCGGACTTAAAACAACGGCTTCTTAATCATGATTTTGAGGCAGATGAAGTAGAAGCGTTGTTGGTAATTGATTTGGAGAATTGCCCAGACGTGTATTTACAGCCAGTTACGGCCGATGTGCGGCGCATTACAAAACCGGAACACGTGGGTCAGGTAACGGCCGTTCAAAGCAAAGTCTACGCTGAAGATTTCACCTGGCTAGAAAAAGAATTACGTGCCTATCTCACAGCCGAACCCGACTTCTGGAGTATCTACATCGCTTATGTGGATAATAATCCTGCTTGTGCCGCCTGGATTTCCTATCCACATGGTAGCCAATTTGCTGGCTTATGGGGTGGTGCGACGCTGTCTGAATATCGGAAGATGGGTTTGTATACGGCCGTTGTCGCTGTCCGTGCCCAAGAAGCGATCCAACGTGGCTATCGTTTCCTCACGGTAGATGCCAGTGATATGAGCCGCCCCATCCTCCAAAAACGTGGCTTCCAACTGCTCACCTATACAACTCCGTTTACTTGGAAAAGCAAACCCATACAATCCTGATTCCTAATTGTTGCCATTGCCGTTGTCGACTAAACGGCCGTCTACCATTTTCAATACCCTGGTTGCATAAGACATCACTCGCGGATCATGGGTTGCGAATACAAACGCCGTACCCGTATCCTCGTTAAGCTTCTTCATAATGTCCATCGCCTGCGTACCGTTCTCCGTGTCTAAGTTTGCCGTTGGTTCATCAGCCAGAACAACGATGGGATTGGGGGCTAATGCACGGGCAATGGCCACGCGCTGCTGCTGACCGCCGCTAAGTTGGTCAGGACGGTGCTTGGCGCGGTCAGATAAGCCGACCGCTTCCAGAAGCGCGTTGACACGCTCTTTGCGTTCTTTTTCGCTGACATTATTCAGCAGCAAGGGCAGTTCCACATTTTCATACGCCGACAGCACTGGCACCAGGGCGAAAAACTGAAAGATAAAGCCGATCATTTCACGGCGGATTTCGGCGCGTTTATTGGCCTTGTACTGGGACACATCTTGCCCATTTATCTTAACAATACCGCTGTTGGGTTTATCCAAACAACCCATTAATTGCAGCATTGTTGTCTTGCCTGAACCGGAAGGGCCTACCAGGGCAGCAAATTCCCCCTGTTCAATTTCCATTGTCACCCCGTTCAAAGCCCGAGTCTCAACTTCACCAATCTGATAAATTTTTGTTACATTTTCAGCTTCAATAATAGCCATGATTTTCTCCAAACCCAAAGGGTTTTGCTCTGCGTAGTCTCAAAATAAAGGTAACTATCCAGGTGCTCCGGCCGTGTCTCCAGGTGCTCCGGCCGTGTCTCCTGACCGAGCCGGATAGTGGCGGGACACCGGCCACAGCCAGAGGCTGTATAGTTACAAATAAAGTGTATAAACCTTTAAGGTCTTATACTGCATGTAAAGCCTCGACTGGTTGCAGACGAGCCGCATACCAGGCCGGATAAAGTGATACTAAAACAATTACCACTAGCATCCAGAATGCCATCACAAAGAGATTGGCCGGCACGAGGGCCGTGTATAAAGAGTCACCAAAGGCCATTGAACCCGCAGCGTCCCCCAGTTCGCCGAAAAAGATACCGTTAATTGAAAAGTAGTAAACCAAAATAGCACCCAGGATGATGCCAAAAACGCTGCCAATTAAGCCTAAGATAGTAGCCTCAAACAAGAACATCGTCATGATTTGGCGGCCTTTCATGCCCAAAGCTGCCAAAATGCCAATTTCACGCGTGCGTTCAAAGACCGACATCAGCAAGGTGTTGGCAATGATGACGGCGACGACTAGGAAAATAATGGCGTATAGGAGGGCGTAGAAAGCGGTGCCAGCTTCCATGGTTGTCATGATGAATTCGTTTAACTCTTGCCAGCTGAGTGCTGTTACACCTGGCGTTTGCAATGCGGCGATCACCGTGTCTGTATCATCTACATCGTTTAATAGAATGCGTACGGTGCTGGCGCGATTGCCGGAGCCAGTGATGGCTTGGGCTTGCGCCAGGCTTAGGAACACATTGGCATTGTCGATGCCAGGGAACCCCGTGTTGATTAAGCCAACGACGGTGAACTGACCTTCTTCGGGCAGTCCATCTGGATTGCCAACAGCTAGATTAATGCGGTCGCCCACACCGACGCCAAGTTCATCAGCCAATTTTTGCCCGATCAGGATTTCGCCACGGCCGTTTTCTGATAGAAACTGACCGCTCTGCAAGCCCTCTCGAATCGGGTCAAACAGTGTCGAGGCAGGATCGATGCCACTAACGCGCACGCTGGTTGATTCACTGGCGGTACCTAAAATGCCGCCTGCCCAGAGGATAGGCGAGACGGCTTGTACTTCTGGCAGTGCTTCAGCGCGTGCGGCCAATTCATCTGGATTTTCGACTAAATCTTGCCATAACAAGCTGGTTTTCACGACCTCATATGAATCTGATCGTAGTTGGATGTGCCCAGATTCCAGGCGGATGGTGTCTTTTAACATGCCATCTAACATGCCAGTAATCAGCCCATTCATGAAGATAACAAGAGTCAGACCTAATGCGATAGCGATGAAGGTAATCATTGTGCGCCGTTTATTGCGTACCAAATCGCGGTAGGCCATGACCCAGAATTTTTTTAATGCCATGTGGTTCCTCCGAACAAATAACAAAGTGGCAGCTTTGCCACCTTGCCACCTGCTGCTTTAAATATGATGCAGTGCCTCAGCGGGTTCTTTGCGCGAAGCTTGCCAGGCTGGGAAGAACGAGGCGATTGCCGAAATGATCACGACAAGCAGCGCATACCCAACTGCGGTGGCCAAGGAAAAGACAGGATACATGCGGTCGCCCATCAGCGCATAGACCTCAGCATCACCGGCTGCTTCTGTGAGGCTGCCAATGTAAATGCCACCTGCTTGGTCCAATGCCGCAACCAGTAATCCACCTAAAATGACACCTACGACAGCCGCGAAAAGGCCAATGAAAGTGCCTTCCATTAAAAACAGTGTTGTGATTTGTCGCCCTTTCATACCTAGAGCGGCCAGCACACCCATTTCACGTGTACGTTCATAAACAGCCATGAGCATCAGGTTTAGGATGCCAATGCTGGCAATCAACACGACCAACATGCCCAAAATGCCAGTTGCGGCGGATTTGGATTGCAGGGCTTGCTGAATTTCAGGACTCAAGGTATCCCAAGAATCAACTTCGTATCCCGGCAGTTTTGCTTGCAAATCAGCGATAATTTCGCTTTCTTTACCGATATTTTCCAGGGAAACAACCACTTCAGTTTCCTGGTTACGTAGGTTGTAGAGGGTTTGGGCGGTGGGTAGATTGATGAACACACTGCCACGTTCAGCCGAATCCATACCTAAGCTGTAGATGCCCACAACGGTCATGGGGCGTTGACGCATGGATTCGTTGAGCCGTCGTCCTACAACCATCACACGGTCGCCGACACCAACCTCCAGTAAATCGGCCAACCCTTGCCCAATAACAATGGCATCACCATCATCGTTTGAAAGGAAACGGCCGTTGCTGATATTCTCAGCAAATAAACTAACCGGGGCTTCCTTTTCCGGTTCAATCGCCGTGATAGTTACCGGATAATTACCGGCGCCTGTGCTTACCATGCCGCCCGTATTGATACGTTTGGAGGTAGATGTGATTTTCTCTGGTGACTCAAAGGCCGCAATTGTCGCCACAACCGTTTCTGAGTCAGCCAAAGGCAGCAGGGGCAGCCGTGAAGATTTTTCGCGGTAGCCTGGGGCGTGTACTTGCACATTGCCGCCATACATGCGCACAGCATTGCCGTAGATCGCCTGATCAGACCCTTTGATGAGCGCATCCATAAAAATGAGTAGGACTATGCCCAAAATGATAGCAACACTGGCGATGAGGGTTCGCCGCCAGTTGCGCCACATATTGCGCCAAGCCATCTTGGTAAGTTTCATAAATATCTCCGTGTGTACCGATACCTGTCATGCCTGCGCAGGCATGGAGCCATATATTTGGACATCCACCTGGGCAGGCTGGACTGATTTAGTTCTTTTCAAACCAATGTTGGAAAGGCTCAAAATCGAATAATTGGATGGAGCCTGGTTTTGCATTTAACAAGCTGTCTAGTGCACTGTTATAGGACTTGATTTTATTTTTTACTTCAGCCCAGGGCTGCTTGTGATTCGGATTGATAAGCAGTTTAGCGATTGTTTCACCCATGAAATACATTGTCTGAAACACGATGCTGCCCATTTCTGCTGGGTATCGAACGCTAAACAAACCTTCTTCGATGCCCTGGTGAACAATCTGGTCATAAAGCGGAGCATATAACTCTAGCGAATTTTCCTTTATTTTTTCGCGCATGATGACATTGCTATCTCCATACCAGATGGGCAGCAAGGTACGAATGAGTGCCTCATTATCCATTTTGAGATTGCTGACTTTATCAAAAAATGAATGTAGTTTTTCTAATGCGGTTAACTGCTCATCCGCCAAAATGGGTTCCAAAATGGTCAGTGATTGGTCCATTAACCTGGCAATAAGCGCGTTAAGCAGCTCTTCTTTGGAGTTGAAGTGATGGTAGAAGGTGCCTTTGGCGATGCCAATTGCGTCAATGATATTTTGTATGGTTGTATTCTCGTAACCCTTTGTATAGAAAAGATGTTGTGCCGTATCCAGGATTTCTGTACGCCGTACTTCGGCATCTTTCACAATTCTTGCCATGCACTTACTCCTTACCGACTGCTAGTCGGTAAGGAGATACTATCATGAAT
Source organism: uncultured Ardenticatenaceae bacterium (assembly GCA_964350725.1). Taxonomy (GTDB): domain Bacteria; phylum Chloroflexota; class Anaerolineae; order Promineifilales; family Promineifilaceae; genus JAACFF01. The sequence continues at coordinate 21,010 of CAYGMR010000016.1, forward strand.
GTTTGCAAGAAGCAAGAAATTTTATGCGGCAAAATGGGCCAATAATAATCAATGACTGAATGTGAAACGACCACCAGCTTTTTCGGGCGAAACGTAATTTACACCGCAGTTGAGCAAGGGGTGTCGTTGAGAGCAGAATATCGTCCCATGAGTTTTAAACGCGACAAAAGCGATACAAATCCAGTGGGACTTACATCGAGACTGGTACCGAAATTTATGTTGGCAATGGGGAATTTCGATCCAAGCAAAAAGTTCAACTGCAACGTTGGACTTTTTGCTTGGCCTAAACAAAGATGAACATCAGCGGGCCAACCAGCCGCCATCAACAGGGATAATGGCCCCATGCACATAATCTGAAGCGGCCGAGGCCAAGAACACGGTGATGCCCCCTAAATCTGCCGGATTTCCCCAACGCTTAGCCGGAATACGTTCTAGAATAGCCTGATTGCGTTGGGCATCATCGCGGAGCGCGGCGGTATTGTCGGTGGCCATGTAGCCGGGGGCGATGGCGTTGACGTTGACGCCGGAAGCCGCCCATTCATTCGCCAAGGCCTTGGTCAGGCCCGCCACCGCGCTCTTCGATGCAGTATAGGCAGGCACGGTGATCCCGCCCTGAAAGGAGAGCATGGAGGCGACGTTGATAATCTTGCCGCTGCCTTGTTCGACCATCACCCGGCCCGCGGCCTGGGACAGAAAAAACAAAGCGTTGAGGTTGACCTGCAGCACGGTATCCCAATCCTCCTGGCTAAAATCCACGGCGAGGGCGCGGCGGATGGTTCCGGCATTGTTGAGTAGGATATCCAAACGGCCGTATTCTGTGATCACATCGGCTATGATGTCGTTTAATTCCTCCGGGCCTGCCTGCTGTAGATCACATTGGATGGCATAGAAGCGGCGGCCAGCTGCCAAAACCCTGCTCTCTGTTTCCACCACATTATTATTATAGAGGCCGGCGATATCTGCTCCGGCTTGGGCCAGGGCAACAGCCATGCCCTGACCCAGTCCTCGGCCGATGCCGGTGACCAGGGCCACTTTATTTTCAAGACTAAAATTGTTTATTGATGACATTAGCTGCTCCTGTGTAGCTCGAACATCCCTGTTCGATACCCGAACAAGGATGTTCGAGCTACGGTTTTCACGCATTCGTGGCTTCGGCGTGAGCTCAGTCGAACGGTGCGCCATGGCGCGTGTTGTCTCTTTTGTTAATCTTTCATGGATTGAAGACCGGCAGCCTGGATCGGATCCGGCGGGGCAGCCTGGACGCGATGTTCGCCTGCTAGGAACCAGAGATAATAAGATTTGAATCCCGGCGCACCGACATAAGTGTGGTAACCATCGGGCATCATCAAGATCGAATTATCTTTAACGGTGTAATTTTGGGCATCATCTTCTGAGTGGTAATACCGGGTGATACCGAAGCCATCTTTGGGCGTCACGCGGAAATAATACATCTCCTCGTGATACGCTTCCTCAGGCAAGTTATCGATTTCATGTTTATGGGCCGGGTAGGTAGACCAGTTGCCACTAGGGGTGAAGGTTTCGCCGACGATCAGCCGTTGGGCCGGAAAATCGGGCTGCACGCTTTCCACCAGGATCTGATGATAGTTGCGGGTGTGATTATCATAACCCCAAACGCCGGTCACCACCTGATCCGGGGTGATCAGGTAAGGCTCGGCTTCCAAGGTGCTGGGCGCGCTGGGCAGAGCGACCTGGGCATCGCTGACGGCCGTAACCGAGTAAACAACGCCGGCCGGCAGATAGACTGAATACGGTTTGCCCTCGAATACATTGGCCCGCTCGCCGATTTCGGCGAAGGTTTGCCCCGCTGCTCTTATGGTCACTGTTCCGCCCAGAATGACGGCTATCACCTCGCGGTCACCCGTTTGGCCACTGCTTGATTCGCCGGCAGACAAAACTAGCAGTTCAAAGTCCAATAGTTTGCAGGGATTATGAGGTAGCAAATTGCGACCTGAATTTTCTGTTAAGTATGTAAAAACGTCCATTGTTTCTCCTTATTTTTAGTTTTCATTCTTCAATAATTTCAACCTTCATCCGGGTGACGGCGTTCTAATCGCTGCGCATGATGGACGCGGCCTGTCTCTCGCAAGTGGTCCAGGTATTTTGGTAGCGTGCCCCTGGTATGGAACGGGCCGCCTTCGCGCAGGACGGACGTCATTGGATCAACGTCTTTTTTAGCTTCAATTCTTCCAGCGCTGCCAGGCCAAAAAAGCCGGAGGTATAGGTGCATGAAAGCTGAAACCAGTTGCGATAAACGACGCCCGAATGGGGGCTGCAGCCCACGACACTGCCATGAGCGTCCGGGTCGGGACCGAGATACTGGTTGTCGATCAGCCAGGTTAACGCATTGCGCGCGGTAGCCAGGTATTGCGCTTCCCCGGTTTCGCCATATAGGCGGTAAAAAAGGTAGGCCCAGGCGGCCGTTCCCTTTTCACTAATGCCCACTTCTGCAACAGGCTTATCGAATAAAAAGGCCCAGGCACCATCTTCAAGCTGGGCATCGACAAAGTGTTGGGCTAGCTTTTTAGCCCGCTCCAGGTATATGCTGTCGGGCAACAGGCGATGGGCGGCCAACAGCCCTTCCATGGCCCAGGCCAGGCCGCGTGTATGGCGCTCAGTGGGGATGCTCTCCCCGCTGTCCATGAAGAAAAAACGCTGCCAGAGACCGTCTTCGCGGTCGAATTTGGCTAGAATTTGCTCCATATAGGTACGGCCGATTTCTTGGATTTTTTTGTCCTGGGTCACTTTGAATATTTCGGCGAAGCCTTCCATGCCAAAACTGGCTTCATCGACCACCCACGTTTTCCATTTAGCCGTGTGCAGCAGATAATCCTGGGGCACAATGTCAAGCTCCTGCAGCAGCGGTTCCACGGCCAGGGCCATTTTTTGGGCGGCTTCCAAGTACCGGTCGTCGCCCGTAGCCTCATACATCGGAATCCAGGACCAAGCCAACAGAAAGAGACCATCCGGTGGGGAAACATGGCCGCCGAAACCATAAGGGTACTGCGTGCTGGGATCCCAGCGGGCGATATAGAGACCATCAACGGCATCCGCGGCATCGTTCACTTGAAACTTAAGCGAAACCTCCCCCAGGTCGGCGGCAAATTTTTGCAGGGCTTCTGCTTCTTCATTGCCGAACAGCTCTTCTTGTTTAGCAGCATCTAGGAACAGCTTAACCTCTGGTCCCCAGGTCCAGGTCCACAAGGGATTGCGATAGAGGCGGGCATCGAGATCGTAAAACAGATAGAGTCCGCCGCTTGTGTCGCTCCAGGGGGTGTTGTTGCGCCGCCGTTGGATGCAGCCCAGGGTGGCGTTCAGGGAATTGATGACCCGCTGGTGATCCAGGCCCGTGCCGGGAAATGGCGGCACGGGCTGGGGGTTTTCCTTTTCTATATGCACCTCTGCTAACTCGTGCATAGCATCTTGATTGATTACAAAAAAGGTCACACGGCCGCTCCACTGCTCAGACAGCAGCTCAAAAGAATGATGGAATCGAGGTTGGCTGACATGAAAGAAAAAACGCAAATAAAATTCGCGCAGAATTGAATGGGTGCCGTCTTTAAATAGGCTGTTTTCCCAATATTCTAACTGGTCAAATGGGATAATCACTTCGTTGTTGACCGGGTACATTTCCCGGTTGGACCAGCCATTGATAGAGAATGTATCCCTCTCAGCGTCATTTTCACTTTCAAAGACCAGGATTCCTGCGGCATGGTCATTGATGGCCAGGTCCACCACAGGGAACCAGATGTCTTTCTCGATACGGCTGTTGTCGATTTCGGGGGAGAGAATCTGGTTGGCCTGGGCGTTGGGCGACACATCGCTGAATTTGCTGATGACCTCGTTGCGATCGCTGTGGATGTGAATGACCACTGCCTCAGTATCGTTTGGAAGATCGGCCGATACCTCCAGCCGCTTGCCAGTTTTAATTACTTGAATTTCAGATAACATACTTTACCGCTTGATCCTTGTTGTCAATAAAATTATTTGTTACTTATGGTTTCATACTGTGGATATCTACCGGGTTGGTAATTACTTGTTATTTGCCAATTTGATTATAACCTGGTCATAAATTTCTCCTAAATCCTTGAGAGCAAGGGTTAATATGAGAAATTGTGTGGACAGCGTCTCTAATGCCGTGGGGACGCTGTCTAACTTTCAACCCTCACATTTCCATGAATTCGGTTCGCGAAAAACAGTGTGTTGGGAATGCACTGTAATTGCCACATGTGGTGAAAGATAAACTAGTGGAGGAGGGAATATTTAATAGCTTCCGTTGGTAATTTTGCAACCTTCATGGCTATTATTCTGAGCTTGTACAGAAACATCCAGGGCGGAAACAGGTTCGTCGCACACCAGCAGGTCCAGCTGGGTGGTCAATATATTGCGCCGGACGCTTTTTAATTCACTGCGGTCTAGGGTTGAACATCAACCCATCCTTTTTCCTGCACTCCAGCAGTTCGTCTTTCCGCGGTTATCCTTTACTTCCAGTAGTGGCGATGCCTTCAACCAGGTATCGTTGGAAAATCAAAAAGACAAGGAAAACGGGGACGATGGACAGTGTGGCAATGGCCAGCATCGGACCCCAAATGGTCGCGCCACCCTCACCGCTGATATCGACCAGCAGCCTCAATCCCAGGGGCACGGTGAAAAGATCGGGGTCGTTCAAATAAATTAACTGCCCAAAAAAGTCGTCCCAGGTCCAGATAAAGGTGAAGATGGCCGTGGTGATGATCGCCGGGGTCATCAGCGGCAAAATGATGAAGAGGTAAGTCTGGATGGGATTGCAGCCATCCATCCTGGCCGCTTCATCCAATTCGCGGGGAATGCCGCGGATAAACTGCACCATCAAAAAGACAAAGAAGGCATCGACCGCCAAAAACTTGGGCGAAACCAGGGGCAGGATGGTGTTGACCCAGCCAATGGTGTGAAACAGGGTGTAGCGCGGGATCAAGGTCACCTGGGTGGGCAGCATGATCGAGACCAGCATGGCCGCGAACCAGAAACCCTTAAATTTGAAATCCAGGCGGGCGAAGGCATATGCCGCCAGAGCGCAGCAGAGCAATTGTCCGTATGT
>CAYGMR010000017.1:0-4786 GCA_964350725.1 uncultured Ardenticatenaceae bacterium
TTAGTATTGAAGCTGCGTGGCTGGGCCTCGGTACGCCGTCAGCGCAAGGTTGTGCTTTATTTTGATGGCGGTTTGCCCGGTGGTCGTGAACGTAATATTTCCACATCTGATGTACAGGTTATTTTTGCTACACAGGGAAAAACGGCCGACAGACTCATTATCCGCCATATTCGCCGTGTCAAGAATCCAGATGAATATATTTTGGTGACGAGTGATCAACAAATTATTAAGGCCGCGCAAGCTCGTAAAATGAAGTTTTGGCGTTCGCAAAAGTTTGTAAAACAGATGCAGCAGGAACAAACAAAACGTCAAGCTGCTCCCCCACAAGATGAAGATTTAGAAACGGCCGTTGACCCCACTGTTAGTGCCGCGGAAGTAGCTGAATACTTAGAAATGTTTGGTCCTGTTCCTGAGTTGCCATCTAAAAAAACTGTGTCCAAACAAACACCCACAGTCCCAAAAACCAAAAAGAAAAAACCGTCTGCAGATGAGTTAAAGTCAGGTGCTGACAAAATTGATGCAGATGATTTAGATGCCTGGTTACAATTATTTGGCTATTCTGACTGACTGCTGTGAAGGTTTGAAACGAAATAAATCTTCACGGTTTATTAACGCATTTAAATGCAGTATAAATGAGAAATAATAGACACCGAGCAAAAAATGGGATAATATCTATCTTAAGCAAGGTTAGGTTAAGAGGAACTCCTCCCCCCAAAAACTGGCACGAGAGAAACGCGACTGGAACAACCCTAACTAAGCCCAGGACAGTGTCCACCCCCCCCCTCGACCCGGGCACTGTCCGATTTTTTTTTGGTGTTAGGTAAACTACGTTTTCCTTACACCCATCTAATTGATATAAAAAAAGGACTGGTGCAAGCCAGTCCTTTTTGTTTTCTTATGGGAGTTGGTACAGTTCCACGAGTACACCCCCGGTGCCTTTGGGGTGGATAAAGGCCAGCTTTTTGCCGTGACCTCCATCTCTAGGTTGTTCATCTATGAGCGGAACGGAAGCTGCTTTGAGGCGTTTGAGAACTGCATCAATATCTTCAACTTCCAAACAGATATGATGTAATCCAGGCCCGCGTTTGTCCAAATATTTTGCGACACCGCTTGCTGGATCGGTTGGACTAAGCAGTTCGATGTTGCTTTCACCTACGGGCAAGAAGGCTATATCGACTTGCTGTTCTGGCACAGATTCTGTTTTTGTGACGTTGAGACCAAGTGCGTCTACCCAGAAGCCCATACCTTCTTCTAATTCTGGCATGACAATCGCAATGTGGTTGATTTTTGTGATCATCTTGTTTCTTTTCCTAAGAATTGTCAAGGATTGGGGAGATTGATGGGATTTTCTTTATCCGCATAATTCCAATCATCTCTGAATTTGATTATTTAAAGTCAATCGTTTTGTATAAGCATAGCCGATAGTTTGATTAGGGGAATATGCCAATTAGCATAGGTATGAGGTGATGTTTATCACGAATATGGATGGGTTAACAGATTGTCAAATCTTTTCTGGCTTGTGTCAGGACGTGTTGGCAGCGATTTCTGAGAGTTCAAACCAGCGTTCGGTAACTGCATCCAATTGCGTCTCAACATCTTTTAGTTGGGTAGCAAGTTGGGTAAGGCTTTGGTAATCGTCACCGGCTTGGTTAACGGCCGTTTGCAACCTATCTTTTTCGTTTTCCAAAGCGTCAATTTGTTCCTCCAAGGCAGCCAACTCTTGTTTTTCTTTCCAGGTGAGTTTACGTGAAGCGGTGGCTTTGGGGCTGGTTTTGGGGCTTTGCGCGGGCGGTGGGGTCAACGGCCGTTCTTGTGTTTGTGCCTGGATTGTGCTTTCGAAACTGCTGTATGGGGTTGGGTAGCGGGAAGAGAAACGGCCGTTGTCAAAAGTCGCCAAAAAATCCACCGTGCGATCCAAAAAATAACGATCATGGCTGACCACCAGCAAACAACCCTTAAATGCATCCAGGAAAGATTCCAACACCGTCAACGTTTGAATATCGAGATCATTGGTAGGTTCGTCCAAAATCAACACATTCGGTTGGTGCACCAGAATGCTCAACAAATACAAACGGCGCCGTTCACCACCGCTCAAAGAGACGATTTTTGCTTGCTGTTGGGGTCTTGGAAATAAAAACCATTCCAACATCTTGGCAGCTTCGATGCGGTCACCTTCTGCTGTTTTGATTAACGGGGCTTCTTTATTAATGAAGTCAATCACCTTCATATCTTCTATCAGACCACGATTGTGTTGGTCGTAATAACCAATATGCACTGTTTCGCCCCAGGCAACACTACCGGAATCTGCTGTTTGTAGACCCGTGAGAATATCGAGAAATGTGCTTTTGCCAGCCCCATTGGGACCGACGATGCCAATGCGATCACCCTTATCAAGTTTGAAATCGACATGGCTAAACAGTTGCGTGCTGTCAAAGCGTTTGCTTAGGTTTTCGGCTTCCAATACCCGTTTCCCCAGCCGGCGTGAGGCCAAGGCAAAGATCACACGCTCATCGCCGCGATCGTATTGAATGGTTTGCAGGTCTGCGACACGCTGTTTACGGGCTTTTTGTTTGGTGGAGCGTGCCATAGCCCCGCGCCGCAGCCACGCCAACTCACGTTGTAACAATCGCTCACGCTTCCATTCTGATTGAGCCAGGGTTGCCTCGCGTTGGGCACTTAATTCCAGGTAACGGCCGTAATTACCAACATAACTCACTAATTGCCGCCGATTCAATTCAATGATGAGATTGGCCACACGATCCAAAAAATAACGATCATGGGTCACCATGAGGAGCGCCCCTTTGCGAGTGGTTAAATAACTTTCCAGCCAGCCAACTGTAGCCGCGTCGATATGATTGGTAGGTTCATCCAATATCAGGAGATCAACGGGGTTGATGAGTGCCTGTGCCAATGCGACTCGTTTACGTTCGCCGCCGCTAAGCGACCCTATGCGTGTGCTGAAATCAGTGACACCCAGGCGTGAGAGCACTGCTTTCGCATCTGCTTCCGCATTCCAGCCGCCCGTGCGTGTCATTTCATCTGTGAGTTCAGTCAGCTTTGTTTGTAGAGTTTGGTTATGGGCATCTTGTTGTAGCTGGTGGCTTGTCCATTCATAATCGCGCAGCAGACGGATTTGTGGCGCTTTGCTGGTGAATACCTGTTCGAGAACAGTCAGATTGTCATTCAGCAGGGGTTCCTGTGGCAAGAAATGCACCTTTACACCCCCCCAAATTGTGACACGGCCGTTATCTGCTGGCTCTAACCCGGCAATAATGCGCAGCAAAGTTGTTTTGCCGCTGCCGTTTACACCAATGAGACCAATGCGTTCACCGCTGTTTATACGCAAATCCACATCTTCAAGTAGAACGCGCTCGCTATATTGTTTGGTGACATTTTCCAGGGTGATGAGATTCATGGCGCGTAGCATAACATGTTTTGATTTGTGGGTAAAATCAAAGGTGATACGCGTGATCTTTGATTGATCCTTTGTGGTTCTGGTTAGCTCAGATTCGTTAAATGTAAAGAGGTTTACAAGTTTAGTGCATAGAGGCGCTGTTTTTAGGGGGTTTTTTTATGCTATAATATTTTTAAGTTGCTTGATTGTTAAAAATCAAAAATGACTTCCTCTTTCCTCCTTTTTCTCCTCTTCCCGAAAAAAGCCTCGCAATTGCGAGGCTTTTTTCATTCTAGGCTCAGTTCTCAAATGAGTGAACCTGATTTTTGGATACGGATAAACACGGGATTGCACAGATAAATGAGCTAAACCTATGTTTATCAACGTGTAACAGTGTGCTTTTTTGGTATGGTACCTGTCTTTTGAGGTATAAACAGGGGCATGACAAGTGCGACCATTTTAGTTGCTGATGATGAAGCCAATATTCGTGAACTTGCGCGTCTCTATTTACGCAAGGAAGGATATCGTGTGGTGACTGTCAATGACGGTGCGCAAGCATTGGCCAAGGTTGCTGAAGATACACCAGATTTATTGGTTCTCGACTTGATGATGCCAAATGTTGATGGGTGGGAAGTTTGTCGCCGCATTCGTGTTGACAGCATGCTGCCTATTCTGATGTTGACGGCGCGCGATGACGATATTGATAAAATTGTGGGACTTGAGATAGGCGCCGATGATTATCTGACAAAACCATTTAACCCCAGAGAGCTTGTGGCCCGCGTGCGTGCGATTTTACGGCGTGCAGGGCACGACGCGCCAGATGCACGTCCCGTTATGCGCCAGGTAGGTCAAGTTAATATTGATCCGGCCGGGCGTGAGGTGCAGGTCAACGGCCGTCGTGTGGACATGACTGCCAAAGAATTTGATCTCTTGCTGACCTTGGCTGATCATAAAAACATCGTGCTTTCTCGCGAGCAACTGCTCGATCTTGTCTGGAGCTATGAACATTATGGCAAAACGCGCACGGTTGACGTGCATATCGCCAATCTGCGTGAAAAACTGTCAGACAGCGGCGTGATTATTGAGACAGTTTGGGGGTTAGGGTATAAGTTGGTTGAGGACAGTGAGTAAATCAAGATATTTGATACTTCCCTTACAACCTTGCGATAGGCTACGCCCAAGTTTATGCTAAACTCCTATTCAGATGTTAGATAGTTTACGCAGTCGATTGTTGTTTTCTTACTTTTTTGTGGTGGGGGTTGCCCTAATCGTTGTGGCTGCTTCCTTATTTGGCTTTGCCACTTTTTCCACAGTACGCACCTCGCCGACTTTCCAGCGCCTGATTGTTGTGGGCTCCGTTAACCGGCGTGAATTAGCACGGTTGCGTGAATT
>CAYGMR010000017.1:4796-26035 GCA_964350725.1 uncultured Ardenticatenaceae bacterium
ATGGTCGTGTGATTGAACAGTTTTTGGAAGAAACGGCCGTTGATCAAGACATCCGCATTCTGGCCGCTAATCCACGTACTCGCCAGGTGATTTTCGATAGCCAAGAAACAGATAATTGGGTGGGGCTATTCCTCTCTGATGTCACGCAATCCAATCGTTTGCGTTTGAATGTGACCCAAGACAGCATCGTGGGCCGCTTTACACCGCCAGATGGCTCAAATTGGCTCGTGTATGCGCAGCCGATTCCCGAAATTAATTCATTATTAATTTTTTATGCCCAAGTAGAACCCACACCACGCGAATTTTTCAACGAGTTTTTTTCACGACCGCTGGTTGTTGCTGGTATTGCTGCTTTGTTATTAGCGATTTTGTTGGCGGCCTGGATATCGCGCTCGGTCGTACGGCCGTTGCAAGAAATGGCGATTGCGACCGAAGCGATCGCCCAAGGTCGTTATGATGATCAACTAGCTTTAACTGGCCCGTCTGAAGTGCGGCGTGTGGCGGCCAGCTTCAACAGCATGGCGACGCAAGTCCAAAAAACCCAAAATGCCCAACGTGATTTTCTCGCCAATGTTTCCCATGATTTAAAGACACCGATTACTTCTGTGCGTGGCTGGAGTCAGGCTTTGTTAGACGGTACGGCCGTAACCCCCACAGAGCAACAACAAGCGGCCAATGTGATCCACAATGAAGCCAATCGTATGACACGCATGGTCGATGAACTGCTTGATTTGGCGCGCATCGACTCCGGTCAGCTGGAACTGATCTTGCAACCCGTTGACATGCCACAATTGTTGAGCGACGTGATTGATAATTTGGCACCCATCATTCAAGAAAAACAGATTCAACTCGTTACAGATTTGCAGGCGGGAACGGCCGTTAACGGTGATTTCGACCGTTTGATGCAAATCTTTACCAATTTATTGGATAATGCCGTGACCTATACGCCGGTAAACGGCCGTATTCAGCTTGACTTGCAGCCTTATGGGCACAAAGAGATTGTTGTGGCCATCCAAGACAGTGGTACAGGTATTCCTCCCGATGAATTACCCCGTGTGTTTGAACGGTTTTATCAGGTGGACAAATCCCGTACGCGTGCCGCAGAACAACCTGGGTTTGGCCTCGGTTTGGCGATTGTGAAAGAACTTGTCGAAGCCCATAACGGCCATGTTGAAGCACGCAGCCAATGGGGACAAGGCAGCACGTTCCTGGTATATTTACCGAAAATAGCTAGTCAGCTAATCAGCTAAAAATGCTGACCGCTGAAACGCTGACATGCTGAAATGTTAAGCAGGTGAACGATGTATGATTTGGTAATTAAGAATGGCACTGTAGTAACGGCCGCTGCCACCTACCAGGCTGAAATTGGCATTCAAGGCGAAAAAATCGCTGCGATTGGCACTGATTTGACAGGCAAACGTGAAATTGATGCCACTGGCAAATTGGTGACCCCAGGGGCGGTAGACATCCATGTGCATTTACAAATGCCGATTGGTGATTTTGTTTCCAGCGACGATTTTTTCACGGGCACACGTGCAGCTGCATTTGGCGGCACAACGAGCATTGTCGACTTTGTGGAACCACATGGGCATGAATCCCTGCTGCACGCCTTCACTGCACGCCGTGCAGAAGCGGATCCACGGGTTGCGATTGATTATGGCTTGCATATGACCATTGGCCCTGAGCAAATGGACAAACTCGATCAGGTTCCGGCTGCTTACGCGGCGGGCTGTGGCAGTTTTAAACTGTATATGGCTTATGGTTTACGTTTGGCTGATGACCAACTTTTCCGTGCGCTGCAAGCAATTCGTGACGTAAACGGCTTGCCGGTTGTGCATGCTGAAAATTGGGACATTATCTGCCAACTGATCGCCGACAATTTGGCGGCAGGTCGCACCTCGCCGCATTGGCATCCACGCAGCCGCCCGGCACGTATGGAAGGGGAAGCGGTTGGGCGTGTGATCGATATTGCAGCGCAGGTGGGCACACGCATTCACATTTTTCATGTGACGTGTGACGAGGCGGTGCAGCGTATTGCCCAGGCGCGGCGGTTGGGAACGGCCGTTACTGGCGAGACCTGTCCCCAATACTTACTCCAAACCTGGGATGCTTATGATCAGCCGGGTGTCGAGGGGGCTTTACCCGTTTGTGCGCCACCAATTCGTGATGAAGACCAACAAACTGCGCTCTGGCAAGCGTTGGCACGCGGCGATTTACAAGTCGTCACCACCGATCATTGTCCGTTTACGCGTGCTGACAAGGAAACCGGCATTCTTGCCAACGATTTCAGCCACATTCCTGGTGGTGTACCCTCTATCGAAAGTCGGTATGCGGCCGTTTATGCTTTTGGTGTGCGATCTGGTTTATTGACACCTAACCAATGGGTGGACCTGTGCGCGACGACACCGGCACGCCTGGCTGGTTTTGCTCACAAAGGGGACATCCTGCCCGGTTATGATGCCGATTTGGTGATCTTTGACCCGCAAAAAACAATCACCTTATCTACCACGACGCTGCATGAAAACGTTGATTGGACATTATATAATGGATTGGAAGTACAAGGCTGGCCCACAATGACATTGAGTCGGGGCAAAGTGATTGTGGATGCTGATCAATTCTTAGGGGCTGCGGGCAACGGCCGTTTCGTGCCGCGTTTTTTTGATTGAATTGGAGTTGGAGCCAATTTTAGTGGGACGCGGATTTATTATTTTTTGCGATTTTCGCGCAGCATTTGGCGGAATTTAGGGGCTAATTCGGCGATTACGGGTGAAGGTTCGGCGGGCTGCCACATTTTATACGCTTCTTTTTGTGATTGCGGCCATTTTTCGTTGCTGTGGATGATTGTGCCGGGGGTAACGGCCGTTGTCAAAACAGCCAATGCCTGCTCGATTACCCGCATTTGCTGTGCTGGTTCAAATGGCTGACCAAGCGTATGTCCGAACGGAAATTCAACCGCCAACGTGCGCGGCACTCCAATTTTCTCTGCCCAATACGGCATCATTGTCACCAAAATTGTTGACAGACCCGCTGCTTCCAATGTACGTGCCAACACGGGCACGTTTATTGCACAATCCGGTCAAGCGGGCGTTAGCAGCACACAATCTACATTTTCGGCCTTAAAACGGGCAGCAACTTCGGGACCATAGATTTCTTGCCACGTCGTGGTATCCGGTGGAAACCCTTGATAGCCCATAAAGCTAAAGTTTTCTTCTGCCAACCCCCTGATACTCCCTTGTGCAATCAATTCTTGAAAACGATTCATTGGCAAAACGATATTGATATCTTTTTCAATATCGCTTGTATTGATATGCAAATGGCTCACGCCAAGGGCTTCTTGTTGAATATCAGCGGGAATTGTGCGATAGGTTGGATCGCCCCAGGTCGGTTCTGCTTTTTCACGCGCCAAGTCGAATGCTTCCGCACTGCCTTTTGGGTAGAGACCCGCCGAGGTAACCAGGCCGAATTTGCAGGCGGTTAATGGCTTTGTGAGTGGTGTCCAGGGAATTGGCTGGCGCGTAGGCACGTCTGTCATCTGATAAAACGTCGCAATTAAGCGCGGCAAAAATTTAAAACTATCAACAACCATTACTACCCCAAAACCAATATCGTCTAAATAAAGGAAAAGGCCACCGATTTTATTCGATGACCTTTTATTTTAGATGGTGGGCCATATAGGATTCGAACCTATGACCAATTGATTAAAAGTCAACTGCTCTGCCAGCTGAGCTAATGGCCCATATCGACGGAAATTATAACATGTGAAGAGATAGATGCAAAGATGAAACTTAAAATGTAATGAAGAAATGGGATAATGCATGCAGCTTTACACCTTTTTTTGCGTAAATGTGGTTTAGTATGGACGCATCGGTGTTTGCGCTTGCAGGATCGCTATCCTATAATTTGATCTATTACCAGAGTACACAAGCCATACACCGAAATCATTTCGAGTAAACTAAGCGAGTTCTTATTCATGGCCGTAGCCGAATATCCTTCACAAAAACAACAGACAGCAGATCAGCCCCAAATTGGCTCTCAAACTGAGCAATCTGCCCCAGAAGACCAACATTCCCCTGATGAGATCGGACAACCCACAAAATTGGTTGTGCGTGAAATAATTGAGACGTTACTGCTGACGTTCTTTATTTTCTGGTTGGTAAACAGTCTGATCGGCCGTTACCGTATCGATGGCAGCAGTATGAACCCCACGCTGCAAGACAGCCAATATCTAATTATCAGCAATATCACCTATTTATTAAATGAACCTGAACGTGGCGATGTGATTGTTTTTAAACATCCACGCAGTGATTTGAACCTGATCAAGCGTGTCATTGGTTTGCCAGGTGATACTGTTGAAGCCAAGGACGGCACGATTTGGGTGAATGGCATAGCGATAGATGAACCCTATATATCAGCGCCACCCAGTTATAATGGCAGTTGGGAGGTTCCTGAGGATAATTATTTTGTCTTGGGGGACAACCGCAATAATTCCAGCGATTCGCACGCTTGGGGTTTTTTACCGATGGATCATATCATTGGTGATGCTGAGCTAATTTATTGGCCGCCGAGTGATTGGGGGCGGGTGCCTCATTATTCGCATGAAGAATTAGATCAGCATGGCTAAAATCAATAGTTACTGGGTATAATTGTGAACTATCAAATGCGTTTGAAGGAAATGATTTCATGAAATGTGATGAATGCGGAGTTGGGCGTTGTCAACCAGTTAATTTGCCCTATATTCGTTCGCTTGGCTCCCGTGTGATGGTTCTGCCCAATGCACCCGCAACCAAATGTGATATGTGCGGACAAGTACAGTTCGATCCCCGTTTTGAATATACATTAAAATTTATGTTGGATCAGCTCGTTGAACCACGGCATAAATCAAAAACCTTTCCACAGGCAGTAACAGAACCGCTATCTGCTTGGTCGAATACGAGCAGACGTGGTTGATATGATTGACTAAAACTATTTAGACAGTGCCATTGATAAAACAAAAGGGTCGGATTTCCGGCCCTTTGTTGTTTTTCGAGTGTATTATCCCAAAATGGATTTTAGGGAGTTGGCGTTGCTGTGGGAGACTCTGCTGTAGCTGTGGGTGTGGCTGTCGGTGTTGGTGTCGGCGTGGGGGCAACGATGGTAAGGAGAATGGAGACGGGGTCACTTACCCCGATTTCATTTTCCGCGATTACTTGCAATGTAATGGGTCCATCTCCTACGGCACTCCAACTATATTCTGAGAGGAGTATTTTTTCAGGTTGTTCGGGACTGTTTTCAAAGAAGTCTGTGCCGACATCGATCCTGACGGTTGTGACACCTTTTACATCGCTGGCAATGACGACTATTTCCACGATGTCGCCGACATTAAATGAACTATTGTCTTCTGGTGAGACAATATGAATGTTAGGCGCTAGGGCTTCATTTTGTTTTATGGCGAATTCGGCCGTTGCGATGCTCGTTTCTAAAGCGGCAACTTGGGTGCTGATTTCGTTTTCTCTTTGTTGGCTGTTTACCAACTCAGCTTCCATGGCGATATTGATGGCTTCAGAGGTAACAAATGCTTCTGCGGCGACAGTTTGGGTGCTAAAGGCTGCATCTCGTTCGATTTCTGTTTGAATTTGTTGTTGTTGCAAGGCTTGTTCTGTGACAGCAATATCATTGCGGTAAGCCATTTGACTTTGAAAGAGGAAAATGAAAGCTGCTGATAGAACCAGCAGAAACATAAGTAGTGTGAGCGATATGACGATTGGTACAGAAGATTTCATGAGAATTGCTCCAGATAGTTTGTGATCTGGGCATAATAGGGATGATAAATTTGTTTGATTTGTGAATTGAATGCTACAGGAGAATAGAACTGTGGTCAAGTTGATTTAGGATTATTTTTCGTGAGATGGTTGCACAAGGTCGGAAGTGGTTGGCGGGGAACTTTTAACGTTTCGAAAACGTATTGTTTGTGTGAAAGGTTAGCTGTTTTGTAATTTATGTAATTGCTTGATTTGGGAGATTTGAATGAAACGTGGAATTTTTGTCTTTATTAGTTTGTTGGCGTTATCTGTGATGGCTTGTGGATTAAGTTTGCCTTGGGGCGATGATGGGCAGATTTCTGTTGATGAGGTGGTGGCATCTGCAACCCAAGCGGCTGAAGCTGCAGCGACGGCAAATGCATTTTTGGGTCCATTAGGTGAGATGGCTGGCACGGCCGTTGCCCAAGGAGATGACGTGGTCGCAACGGCTATTTCTCAAACGGGCCAAATTGCAGGCACCGCCCAACTCCTGCCGACTGCCGAGGCCTTAGCGACTGAACTCGCTGCCACCGTGCAGGCCTTCGCCACAGAAATCCCTTCAAATATTGGTGAAATTGCAAGCACCACTGGCGGCTTGATGGAAGCCAAATTGGCCGGCGTACAACCAGATGCAAACGGGATTATCAAAATTGATGTGACTGAAGCAGAATTTAACCAAATAATTACAGAGCAGCTCGTGTCTGCAAATGGCAATTCACCGATTCAAAATCCGGCTGTGCAATTGACCGGTGGTTCCCTTGTATTGGATGGCGATGTAACCGAGCCAATTGTCGCCCCAATCTCCGTAAAAATGCGACCTTACGTGGAAAATGGAGAATTGCGTTTGGATGTTCAGTCCGCAATAGTCGGTGGATTTCCAGCTTTCGGCAGCATCATGACAACTGTTGAAGACACGCTAAATAACTACGTGACCACAGGTTTGTTAGGTCTGCCTGCCAATATCACACTAGAAGATATTCTTATTAGTGAAGGCACGATGACAATTCTCGCCAGACAGAATTGATTTTTTTCAGCAGGGCGAGTCTTATGGCTCGCCCTGCATCTGCTTAAATCCCCCTTATCTGACAGCCTCTGATTCGCTTTAGATAGCTTTTGACAGAAAAAAAGACGTATATTTCCTCAAATTTGAAACGCGGGTGGGTGTTTGGTGTTGGGTACCTATAAGGTACTCTCTTTAGCGAACGCCGCTGCGTTCCCAAATATTCAAGATGAGTGGAAGGAAACATATGACCCAAGAGACCAAAAACGAAAAATCATCACGTTTACCAGGCTTTTTTAAAAAAACATTGCAAGAACGGCTTAATATTATTGCTGAATGGGCTGATTTAGATACAGCTGAGAAAGACGCACTAGCGGGTAATGGTTTGGAGCCACGTCAAGCTGATTTGATGATCGAGAATGCGTTAGGCACATTTGGCGTGCCTTTAGGCATTGCAGTTAACTTCAAGGTTGACGGTAAAGATTATTTGATCCCCATGGCCGTTGAAGAACCAAGCGTTGTGGCGGCGGCTAGCCATGCAGCCAAGCTGTTTCGTGCTGGCGGAGGTTTCCATTCATCCGCCTCTGACCCAGTAATGATTGGCCAGATACAAGTATTGGACATTCCCGATATGGCAACGGCCGTATCGGCTATCGAAGCCAACAAACAAGACCTCATGGAACGCGCTAACTTGTGTGATCCTTTGATTGTACGTTTAGGCGGCGGCGCACGGGATATTGTGGCACGGCCGTTACCCGAAACACCGGTCGGCCCCATGCTAATTGTACATCTAGAATTTGATACCCGTGATGCGATGGGCGCCAAT
Source organism: uncultured Ardenticatenaceae bacterium (assembly GCA_964350725.1). GTDB lineage: Bacteria > Chloroflexota > Anaerolineae > Promineifilales > Promineifilaceae > JAACFF01. The sequence continues at coordinate 12,400 of CAYGMR010000017.1, forward strand.
GCGATTAATACGGCCGTTGAAACCCTGGCCCCGATTGTTGCCGAATTGACCGGCGGCCGTACCAGCTTGCGCATTCTTTCTAACCTGGCCGACAAACGCACTGTCAAAGCATGGGGGACGATCCCTGCTGAGATGCTCGAAAGTCATGGTATTCCCGGTAAAAAAGTGGCACGGCTCATCACTGAGGCGAATGCTTTTGCCGTTGCTGACCCATATCGGGCCGCTACGCATAACAAAGGCATCATGAATGGCATCGACCCGATTTGTATCGCCACCGGCAACGATTGGCGTGCGATTGAAGCCGGAGCCCATGCGTTTGCAGCTAGAAACGGCCGTTATCAAGCCCTGACCGATTGGCATGTAGACGAAAATGGTGATTTGTTTGGCTCTATCGAAATGCCGATGGCCGTAGGCCTCGTGGGTGGTGCCACCAAAGTACATCCAACCGCCAAAGCCGCCATAAAAATCTTAAACGTAGAAACAGCTTCAGAACTCGGCCGTGTCATAGCCGCCGTTGGTCTGGCACAGAACTTGGGCGCCATCAAAGCCCTTTCAACCGTGGGTATCCAGCGCGGCCATATGCGCTTACACGCACGGCAAGTTGCCATGGCAGCGGGCGCAAGCGATGCGCAGGTTCAGCAGATCGCCGATCAGCTCGTTGCTGAAAAGAAAATCAACGTGCAGTACGCAAAAGAACTCTTAGCGGAAATGGGAAAATAACAGCTTTTGTCGTCATACCCGCGCAGACGGGTATCCTAATCTATGGATTTCTGCCTGCGCAGGAATGACCTTTTTAATAAAAATAGGAAATTATGAACGAATACAATCCAACAGATGGATTAATGCAAACAACAACCCCCGTAGGCATTGTGGGGTATGGCGCTTATGTGCCGCGTTATCGCTTGCCTGCTACAGAAGTTTCGCAGATGTGGACTGATGGTGTTGGCGGCACGCCCATCATTGAGAAAGCCGTCAATGGCCTGGATGAAGATGTGATCACCATGTCGATTGAAGCTGCACGCGACACATTAATGCGTGCTCAAATCAATCCGCGTGAAATCCGTGCCGTTTGGGTCGGCAGCGAAAGCCATCCCTATGCTGTGAAGCCTAGCAGCACGGTTGTTGCTGAAGCGATTGGGGCTGTGCCGAACACACAAGCTGCCGATTGGGAATTTGCCTGTAAGGCAGGTACCGAAGCGATGCAAGCCGCGATGGGTTTTGTGGGGTCTGGCATGGCAAAATATGCTTTGAGCATCGGCATGGACACCGCCCAAGGTCGTCCCGGCGATGCACTTGAATATACGGCCGCTGCTGGTGGCGCATCGATACTTATCGGCCCTGCCGGTGAATCCGTCGCTATCATCAATGGCTCTTACTCCTTTGTGACCGATACACCGGACTTCTGGCGACGTGCGCATGCCAATTATCCTTCGCATGGCGACCGTTTCACAGGTGAACCAGCCTATTTCAAACATGTCATGGGTGCATCTGAGGCGCTCATGGAAGCGTTGGGCACGACGGCTGCCGATTATGACTGGGCCGTTTTTCACCAACCCAATGCCAAATTCCCACAGCGTGCCGCCAAAATGTTGGGCTTCTCAGCCGAACAGATCGCACCTGGCTTGCTCAGCCCGCGCATCGGCAATACCTATTCAGGCTCGACAATGATTGGTCTCACAGCCATTTTGGATGTTGCCAAAGCGGGTGACCGCATTTTGATGGTCAGCTATGGCTCTGGTGCCGGTTCGGATGCGTTCGATCTCACTACAACCGAGCGCTTATTGGATGTACGCAATAATGCACCATCCACAGAAGATTACATCTCGCGCCGCACAGAAATTAATTATGCAACGTATACGCGCTTCCGCGATAAGCTGAAGATGTCGTAGTAGCGCGTGTTGCATAGTAAACCTATTACGCAATACGCATTACGCTATAAATAACAAGGATTAGGAATGACAAACGTTTCTATTATTGGGGTCGGGCAAACCGACGTACGTGAACATTGGGACACTTCCATCCGGCATTTGGCCTGGTATGCGATTGAAGCCGCGTTGGATGATGCCCATATTACAAAAGTCGATGCCTTATATGTGGGCAATATGTTGGCTGGCCAGTTAAGCAATCAGAATCATTTGGGTGCTTTAGTGGCTGATTTTGCTGGTATGCGTGGCATTGAAGCGGTGACGGTTGAGGCGGCTGATGCGTCTGGTGCTGCGGCCATGCGGCAAGCTGTATTGGCAGTTAAAAGCGGATTGGTGGAGACTGCGCTTGCTGTTGGTGTAGAGAAAATAACCGATGAAACTGGCTCGCCAGTCACGGCCGCACAAGCCACTGGCATGGATGCGGATTATGAAGTGGTTCATGGTTTGACATATGCGGGCATGGGTGCTTTGTTGATGCGCCGTTATATGTTTGAGTATGGGGTAGAAGTTGCTGACTTTGCCGGCTTCAGTGTCAATGCCCATGCCAATGCGGGCGGCAATCCCTTGGCCATGTTCCGTAATCGACTACGTGCCGAACGGTTTGCATCTGGCCCCATGGTCGCCGATCCGATTACTTTGTTTGATGCGGCGCCATTGGGCGATGGTGCTGCGGCTGTGATTGTGACAAGCTCCGAACGTGCACTGGATATGGTGCCGAAGCCTGTAGAGGTCGCTGGTTCTGCCTTGGCGACTGACCATATTGCTTTACACGATCGCAAGGATGTTTTGTGGCTGAAGGCTGTGGAATTGAGCACGAAAAAGGCGATGGCAGCTGCCGGTGTGACGCATGCTGATATCGATCTGTTTGAACTGCATGATTCGTTCACAGTGATGGCAGCGCTTTCGTTAGAAGCAGCTGGTTTTGCTGAACGTGGCATGGGTTGGCAGTTGGCTCGTGATGGTGAAGGTGGCTACGACATTGGTCGCAACGGCCGTATACCTATCAGTACATTTGGCGGTCTTAAAGCCCGTGGCAATCCATTAGGCGCGACAGGCGTTTATCAGATCGTAGAAGTCGCACGGCAACTGCGTGGTGATGCTGAAGATTGCCAGGTAGCAAATGCCAAGATTGGCATGGCACAAAGTTTAGGTGGGAGTGGCGCAACGGCCGTTACCCACATCCTGCGCTTACCCGTCTAACAACATTTCAACCAAAACACAACTTTGAACATAAACGGTAAATGAGATACAAAATCATTTACCGTTTTTATTTTCCCTTGTGAACCCAAAAAGACGAATAAATGCTGAAAATGGGCTGTTTTAGGCTAAAAAACGTCCCTTTGATAGGTTTTGACAGTATTTCAGGGGGTGTTGACAGCGAATGAAAGACATCCCATGCATAATTGTGTTTGACTGTGCACCACAATAAATCTTATTTTCTGGTGCACACAGAAACTCAGTAATTTACTGGGAGGTAAAGGAATTATGGAAGTATCACGTCATTGGCGATTAAACGAACAACGTTACAGCTTAGTAGGCGAAACCTGCGATCATTGCGGCGTCAAACTATTCCCGCCACGCGATGTCTGTTTGGAATGTGAAGCGCCAGCTTATGAACTATATACATTTACTGGGGTCGGTGAGGTCTTTTCTTACACAACTATCTACGATGCTCCAGCTGGTTTTGAACACAATGCACCCTATACCGTGGCTTTAATCAAATTAGAAGAAGGCCCTGTTGTCACAGCTCAATTGACTGATGTCGACAAAAACGATGTGCAGATCGGGATGCCGGTAGAAATGGTCACGCGCAAGCTGCGTTCCGACGGCGAAGAAGGCATGATTGTGTATGGCTATAAGTTCCGCCCGGTGATGCAGACAACGGCCGTATAAAACACGTTCACAACAATTAAATAATAAATAGTAGCGATGTCAATTTTGGCATCGCTTTTTTTTGTAAATTCGACTAGACCAAACGTTCTAGACGTGCTATAATAATGATGTTGTAATATTTTCTTTCCTCATGAAGGCGGCTGAGATATTTGTGGTGAAATTTAATTATTCGCCCGCTTTCACTCAATTTTTTTTCTAATATTGAATACGAGCAAAAGCTCATTACCAATGTGAGATTGTGGCGACTTTGAAATCTCCACATATCCCCATTGATGTTGTTCTGTAAGGAGAAAACGACATGCAAATTGTAGAAAAATATCCAGATGGTGTTTTTAATTGGGTTGATTTGGCGACCACAGACCAGGAAGGTGCGAAGGCATTTTATGCCAGCTTGTTTGGTTGGGAAGCCATTGATGTACCCACTGGCATGGGTAGTATGTATACGATGTTTAAGCTGGACGGCCAAAATGTGGCTGGTGCTGGCCCTTTGCAACCTGATATGCAAGCACAAGGCATTCCATCCCATTGGTCTTCTTACGTGAAGCATGATGATGTCGATGCAGTTGCGGCAAAAATTAGTGCAGCTGGTGGCACGCTGTTGTTCCCGCCGATGGATGTGATGCAAGAGGGACGCATGGTGATGGCACTGGATCCGACGGGCGCGGCATTTGGCGTTTGGCAGCCTAAAAATCATATTGGCGCACAATTGGTCAATAAGCCCAATACTCTGGTTTGGAACGAATTGCAAACGCGCGACACCGAAGCGGCCAAAGCTTTTTATGATGCTGTGTTTGGCTGGACCTATGAGTTTGATGCTAGTAATTATGGTCTTTGTTTACGAGACGGCCGTGGCCAGGCTGGCATGATGGCAATAGATGAAAGTTGGGGTGATGTACCCTCGAATTGGGCTGTTTACTTCATGGTTGAAGATGTTGAAACGGCCGTTGCGAAGGTGAAGGAGTTGGGTGGCAATATGCTTGTACCGGCCACAGCAGCTGGAGAGATGGGCAAATTTTCAGTTGTGCAAGATCCACAAGGTGGTGTGTTCACAGTAATGGAATTCAATGGGCCGGTTGATGCCCCTCCTGGATATTGATGATTTCAAATTAAGTACAGTCTCGAATGGTTTTAGGCTGAATCAGGTTGATGAATCGAGTGCAACCCATTTGGGGCTATCTGCAAATAAGAGCGATATCGAAACAATCGGTATCGCTTTTTTGATCCACATTGGTGGTTTGGGGAATTATGTACAATTTAAAATGTGGATGGAGTCCTGGTATAATAATGATCAGAACGTTGAATTCTATAAAAACGATTGCCGCCAAAACAAGATTAAATCCTGTTAAACAGCCAGGTGCGTGACAAAGATGTGTGAGTGAAGACAAATGCGCTCGAATTGCTACGCGATGAATTGACATGTAAGCGCGTGAAGGGGACTAACTATCGGTACCGGCTCGATGAATGATCCTTATATGCCGGTGGAGGAACAATGGAACAGGCAAAAAAATCAGTTGAAAACTTGAAGCAAGTGGTTGAAGAAACGAATGTTTCTGAAGACCAACAAGAAACTTTGGATGATATCACCAAACATATTGATCGCTTTCAGGACAACCCAAAAGCAAATCGGTATACTTTGCGTGATCGGTTGGAAACGGCCGTTACTGAATTCGATGCTGATCATCACAAACTGATGGAATCAATGCGAGAAGCAATTTTGTCATTAAATGTTGCCGGTGTCTAAAGTGTACTTAAAAGAGTAATAGATGCTTGAATCCAATACACGGACAGAACGGCCGTCGCTCATTAAATACGCCTGGCTTTCGATAGCAACGGCCGTATTCACCATTTCTCTCAAACTCGCCGCCTATTTCCTGACTGGCTCCGTTGGGTTGTTCTCCGATGCTTTGGAAGGATTTGTCAATCTAGCAGCCGCAATTGTTGTTTTTATCACGCTCAAGATCGTCGAGAAACCACCTGATGATGAGCATGAATATGGCCATGACAAAGCCGAATATTTTTCCAGTGGTATTGAAGGCACACTGATTGTTGTTGCGGCTTTGAGCATTCTGTACACCAGTATTGAACGTTTGCTCAACCCACAACCATTGCAGCAAGTTGGTTTAGGTCTGGCTTTGGCGCTCGCGGCCTCAGCGATCAATTTAGGTGTTGGCCAGCTTCTCATTCGTGCAGGCAAACAACATGACTCCATTACCTTAGAGGCTGATGGCAAACACCTCATGTCAGATGTATGGACCTCCGTGGGTGTTGTTGTGGGGATTTTGATTGCTGTGTGGAGCGGATTTGAAAGAATTGATCCGCTGATTGGTATTTTGGTTGGCTTAAAAATCGGTTGGGAAGGAATCCGGATTTTTCGTCGCTCTGCTGGTGGTCTCATGGATATTGCCATTGTGCCAGATGAACGTGCATCCGTTGAATATATCCTGAACAGTTATGCTGCCGAGGGGGTTACCTGGCATGCGTTGAAGACACGCCAGGCGGGTTCGCGACGCTTTATTAATGTCCATTTGTTGGTGCCAGGTGCATGGCGGGTGCAAGAGGCACACGACATGGCTGAAACGATTGTCACGGAAATTCAGACAAAAATAAACTATGCGACAGTCATCACACACATCGAGCCGTTTGAAGACCCCAAATCCTTTGACGATTGGTAAACTTGAGATTAATGACTGTCGCTGTATAATATTTTGGTTTGATAAAGACAAACATAAAACAGCAAAAAAAATCTATAAAACATAGATTTGATTAAATAAAGAGGACAAAATGACAACAAAATCTGATTATACAGAAGAAGAATGGAATGGTTTAATGACGGCCCCAGTTATGGCGGGCACCTATATTATTGCTGCCGATGTTAGTATAACGGCGATGGGCAAAGAAATGAAAGGCATGTTAAAAGCGATTCAAAAGCAAGATGTGCCTGAGGCATCTAGAGATTTGGTTGGTGCGGTAGTGGCTGATATTGTGGCCAAATCTAGCGACAAAGAGAAAATGGAAGCCCCAGAAATGGAAAAGGGTCCCGATGGGTTGCAGCAGATTCTGAATGGGATTGTGGAAGCAACGGCCGTACTTGAAACCAAATCAAACCCTGACGAAGCGGCTGGTTATAAACAATGGGTGCTTCAGGTTGCCCAAGCTACAGCCGAAGCCGGTAAAGAAGGGGGATTTTTGGGCATTGGTGCTGTGCGCGTGAGTGACAAAGAAAAAGCGGCATTGGCGAAGTTAAAGACGACTTTGGGCTTAGACTAATTCGTTCAAATTAATAGCAGACATGCAACTCCCCGCTGGTTGTGCCGTATAATAGCCTAGAAGCAATGTTTATTTTCTAAGTTTTAGGAGGATTTTCAATGGATGTAATGGGTTTATTAAGTTGGATTATTTTTGGCGCACTTGCCGGTTGGGTTGCTAGTTTAATCACGGGTCGCAATGATCAGATGGGCTGCCTGTCGAATATTATCGTTGGCGTAATTGGGGCTGCAATTGGCGGTTGGATTATGAGCTTTTTTGGCGGCTCTGGCGTTGATGGTTTTAATTTCAGTAGTTTTTTGGTAGCTGTTCTGGGCGCTGTCGTTTTACTAGCGATTTTTAACTTGATTTTTGGACGCAAAAAATAAATTAGTGAGAAAACAAAAAAGGGAAGGTAACGGCCGTTACCTTCCCTTTTTTTATTTGTCTATGTGTTTAAGAAACGGCCGTGTCCGGGGCAACAGCTTCTGGTGGCACGGCGTTTTCCTCAGTGCCATTATCTGAAGGGCTTTCAGTTTGCTCACTTTCAGTTTGCTCATCTGCTTCAGAATCCCCATTGCTTTGTGACAACAAACCTTCACGCACCACAGCCATGGATGCTACAACATCCCCTTCGCGTAAATCCATCACACGCACACCTTGTGTCGAGCGTCCCTGGCTGGATATCAAATCACTCGAAGTGCGCAAGATGATGCCACTGGTTGAAATAAATGTTACCTCATCATCGCTGGTCACCACACGCGCTCCCACGATTTTGCCAGTGCGTTCCGGTGTCAGGATCATGGCGCGTACACCTTGTCCATACCGGTTTTGGGTGCGGTAATCACTCAGAGGCGTGCGTTTGCCATATCCTTTTTCTGTCATGACCAATAAATGGTCGTCTGCTGTGACAACATCGGCACCGGCTAATTTGTCCCAGGAATCGAGCTTGATTGCATTTACACCGGCGGCGGTGCGGCCCATCGGACGAACATCTTCCTCGTTGAAACGGATGCCTTTGCCTTGTTCGCTGACCAAAATTAAATCTTGGTCACCATGGGTCATCTTGACCCAGCCCAGGCTGTCATCTTCGTCCAGACTCAAGGCGATCAGACCATTGGCACGCACATTGCTAAAGGCCGAAAGCGCGACGCGTTTGATACGGCCGTTGCGCGTGATCATCGTCAAATATTCACCATCATCAAAATCAGGTACAGCAAGTACGGCCGTTACCTTCTCATCGGGCATCAACGGTAAGATATTCATCAACGACGTGCCTTTTGCTGTGCGATCCATCTGCGGGATTTCGTACGCCTTAATCACATATGCCTTACCGCGATCGGAGAAACAGAGAATATGGTTGAGCGTACCGGCCGTGAATAAATGATCAAGTTCATCTTCACCGCGTGTGGTCATGCCGATTAAACCCTTGCCGCCACGTCCTTGTTTGCGATAAGCTGTAATTGGCGTGCGCTTCGCATATCCACGGCGTGTGATCGAAATAAACACATCTTCATCACGCACAAGGTCTTCCATATTAAAGCCAGCCACAACCCCAAACTCAATAAGTGTGCGGCGCTCATCTCCGTACTTTTCTTTTAGATAATTGATATCTGCGCTGATAAGTGCCAGAATTTGTTTTTTATCTGCCAACAAACTACGTAAATAATCAATTTGGTCCGAGATATCTTTATATTCGGTTTCGATTTTTTGACGTTCCAAAGCGGCTAAGCGGCGCAATTGCATATCGAGAATCGCATTGGCTTGTAGGACGCTAAGGCCAAACTGTTCAACGAGTTGTTCTCGCGCCACATCCACATCCACAGAAGCCCGAATCGTATTAATGACCGCATCCAGATTATCTAATGCGATGAGTAACCCTTCGAGGATATGTTGGCGCTTGAGTGCTTTGTCGAGTTCAAATTCAGTGCGGCGTTTGATCACCTCAAGGCGATGTTCAATGTGAATCTGCAATGCCCGTTTTAATGAAAGCAAACGTGGTTGTTTATCTACCAAAGCCAATAGCTGCACACCAAAAGTCGTTTGCAAATTAGTGTGTTTGTAGAGTTGGTTAAGCACCTTCATCGGCTGTGTGTTGCGTTTTAACTCCACAACGACAGAAATACCATTGCGGTCAGATGAGTCACGCAAATCGGAGATGTCGGTAATCACACCTTTATTGACTAATTCGGCCATACGTTCGATCAACATCGCTTTGTTAACCTGGAAAGGCAGTTCAGTGATATTAATACGTTGGCGACCTGGTTTTTGTGGATTGTCTTCAATTGTAGCCACACCACGCATAAAGATACGGCCGCGTCCCGTGCCATACGCATTGCGAATACCGTCAGTCCCCACGATAATGCCGCCCGTCGGGAAATCTGGTCCGGTGACAAATTGCATCAACTCGTCTAGTGTAACATCATCGATCTCATCATATCGTTCGATCAGATAGTTGATCGCGTCGCAAAGCTCATTGAGATTGTGGGGTGGGATATTGGTAGCCATGCCCACAGCGATACCCGACGAGCCGTTGAGCAATAAATTGGGCAGCCGTGCTGGCAAAATATCTGGCTCTTCCAGGCTGTCATCGAAGTTGGGCGTGAAATCGACAGTGTTTTTGTCGATATCCTCCATCAGTTCATGCGCAATGGCGGCCATACGTGCTTCGGTATAGCGCATAGCTGCGGCACTGTCACCATCGATGCTGCCAAAGTTACCTTGTCCGTCCACAAGCATGTAGCGCATGGAAAATGGTTGGGCCATGCGCACCATGGCGTCATAAACAGATGAATCCCCGTGTGGATGGTATTTACCCAACACTTCACCGACGATGCGGGCACTTTTGCGATGCGGTGTTCTGGCGCGAATGCCCATATCGTGCATGGCATAAAGTATGCGCCGATGGACTGGTTTGAGTCCGTCGCGTGCGTCTGGTAATGCGCGTGCAACGATCACGCTCATGGCGTAATCGAGGTAAGAATTACGCATTTCTTTATTGATATCAATCGTGTTGACGATGCCGATTTCCAATGCAGCCTCCAGCAAAAAGAGTAACTACTCAAGCTCAGAGCCGGTCTCCTGACCGTGCTCAGTTGCGGTGCGGTCAGGAGACCGGCCGCGAGCAGCATAGAGTAACCTCCAGCAAAAAGGGCGGGTTCGCCCGCCCCCTACAATTCATTTGAAGTTGAAATATTTGCCCCTGTAAACAGGGATTTTTAATTGTATGAATTATACAGTAAACTGCCCCAAATAACGAGTTTTAGAAGTAGTCGAGGTAGGGGGCTTAAGGTGCTCTCATGGACGCACTAAAAGGGCAAATTTTTGGAGATTATCAGGTATGAGAAACGGGCTGGCGACTGTTTTTTGCCCTTAGGACAAAAGTGTGGCAACTCCTGGCGGCAAAGGGCTTTTGAAGCAAGAAATCGAAGCGCTTGTGCTATTTACTTTCCGATCAAACCAAATACATTGCCGAAGGGGTCTTTGAGTTGGCACATGAATAGGTTATCAATGCGTCGAATGGGGGCACGATAAGTTGTGGCTCCAAGGTTATGGGCGTGGGCAACGGCCGTTTCTAAATCATCTACACGCCAATAAGCGACCTGCCCAGCGACTCCAGGAGTCGTTTTCGCATCAGCCTGGTGGAAAAAGATATCCTGACTGCCGACACGAATGATCAGAATTCCCGGCATACCTAGATTGATAATCGGCAAATTGAGCAATTGTGCATACCAATCGGCGGCAGCTTGCCGATCTTCCACAAAATATAGAATTTCAATGATGCCTTTAAATTGTGGAATCATTATAATTTTCCCAAAAGATTCAAGGGATTATACCAATTTCATCTCTTGAATCCACTCGTTATCCCGGCACAATTGCTAGACCATATCCCAAATTATAAAGCACCAGACCCATGCGTTTACGGCTGCTGTAGTCACCTAACTCAAAGTCGAAGGCATCAGCCAGCCGATTAATGAGACTGAAAACGAAGGAAATTTGGATGACTTCTTCTAATCCTTGACGACTGACACCTGCATCTAGGACAGCATTAACATCCACTTCTGATACTTCAGCGGGTGTCTTGGTTAGTTTTTCGAGGAAGCCCAAGGAAGCACGGATTTTTTCATTGACGGGAGCTGTACGCCAATCTTCAAAAACGGCATTCAAAACGGCCTGGTCAATCCCTTTGACCGCGATGGCAGAATGGGCACCGAAGCAGAAATTACAACGATTGTTGAAGGAAACAAAGGCTGCAAACAATTCGGCCTCCGATTTATGCCATTCTGTGGTCTCGCGCAGACCCATCATCACCGTATCATTGTACACGCGGCCGAAAAAGTCGGGGCGATAGGATTGGATGGCGATGGGGCCGGGTAACAATCCACCCATCATGGTGCGTATCATTTTCATTTGAATTTTTTGAATAAAGCTGTGTCCGTTATCTAATATTTGTAAACGCATGGTATTGATCTCCTGGAGTCGTTATTTGCCGTTTAATAGGCTTAGGCTGTGTTCGTAGCGTGCCAGACTTGCGCCTAGGGCTGTGCTCACAGTCAATTCGAAAATTTCATCTTCAGAATAACCACGATCTTTCAAGCTTTGAACATCGCGGTCGGTTGTTTTATAGGCATATAAAGCCACTTTTTTGAGGTAGGGTGCAAAGCCCTCAGGCATATCGTCTGTGCTGGGTGCGTGACCCATGGTCAAGGCACGGGCGAAATTGATAGCCGCTTGACGTGATTCTGATTGAACCTCACCCGGTCCTTGTGCGACGCTTGTGGTTAATTTGGTTACGGCCGTTGCAAATTTTGTGTTCATAATTTTTCCTTTATTTTTCACCACAGAGGGCACAGAGGATGGTGATAAATCTCTGTGTGCTCCGTGGCCTTGTGGTTTGTATTTATTAATCGGCGAAAGCAGATTTTCCGAGGGCGATACGTGGTTTTACACGTTGTGTTAGATTGTTATATTTGTGTTGCAACAGAACCTTGGCGGCACCTTTAATGTGTTTAAAGTTTGGCCAATTGCGGTAGTTTGTGAGGCTGGCGTTTTGGGGGCCAATCTGCGAACTGTAGCGGAGGTCGTGGATGCTGGCCGTGTAAAATAGACGTTCGATCCAGTTAAACGGCCGTACCTTGGCAAAATCAATATCGCGTGCCAGCCGGTCGGCCAAGGAAGCATGATGTTTCTCTGCATAAAGTTGTAAAGCTGCATCGAGGTCGGCTGTATCTTCACTGGTGAGTGCTTCTTTTGTTAGCTGCGTTAACCAGTCGGCTGCCAGCAAAGCCCAGCTCATGCCATTGCCCCAGAGTGGGTCGGAAGCAACGGCCGCATCTCCAATGAGAGCCAGGCCCGGCATGGTTGTCTGACGGGAGACGATGGGTAAATCGACCATACCGAGGAGTTTTGAGTCCCGTTCTGCCGTGTGTAAATTGGGGCTGTTGGGTAGATTCTCGAAGAATCTGTTGAAGTTGCCTTCAACATCTTGTTTGAATGTTGCCAATTCGCTTTTGGGTAACATGGCTGCCAAAAGGGTGTAGCCATTGTCGTTGGGCATGGCGTAGGCGATAGATTCGTCCTGGAACCACATTTGACCGCTTTTGCCATCTTTCAGTGGCATGTTGCGAAAATAGCCAAAGTAAACAAAACGATTGTTTGGTGCGATTGTTTCCGCTACGCCAGCGAGTTTGGCTGTGCGTGAATAACGGCCGTCGGCACCAACCACTAATTTTGCACGCATGTCAACCACTTTTTTGCCAGGTGCATTGACACGCACACCAACGATGCGCTCATTCTCAACGATCAGGTCACGAACGGCCGTTCCTAAAAACAGTTCAACGCCAGGGGTAGCGGCTGCATTTTGACGCAGGATGGGGTCTAAGACCTCGCGGCGGATATTGTAGCCGTGCCCTTTTTTGCTGGGGACTCTGTTTCCGAACCAACCCCATTTTGTCCATACACGACCACCATTTGGCTGTGCTCCGGCTGCTTCTAACTGTTCCACGACACCCAGACGCTTCAAGACGCGTACACCAAAGGGTTGCAGGAAATGGGTACATGCTTTTTTATACGCTTTCATCTCGCGATTACGTTCAATCAATGCCACACGCAATCCTGAACGCGCAAAGAAAACGGCTGCGGCCGTACCAGCAACACTGGCCCCGACGATAACGACATCGTATTGCGTGTCACCCATATTTGCTATGATGTTGTCAACTTTGTTATCAACATTGTTGTTTGTACCATTTTGATTGTTATAGTTTGTCATTACATTCATCCTTTGAAAACACTCTCGTATGTTTTGGAATTGTGGGCGTTTCTGTTTCTTAACTGGTTGTAGGATACTGAACGGCCGTCCCTTTAGCGTTCCAGTAATCGTCCCATTTCGTGTCCCTTGGCCTGATTTTTATGAGATTTGGCAAGGATTCGGAGAAAAAGTGGCAGGATGGCAGGCAGCAAAGGTGAATTTTGCCCTGTCTCAGCCCGCTAGGGCGATTGCATATTCCAGATTTCTGCCACAAATTTACACGAATTTGGATGGTTTCAATGCTTAAAATTCGTGCAATTCGTGCAAT
>CAYGMR010000018.1:0-2964 GCA_964350725.1 uncultured Ardenticatenaceae bacterium
TATTGACTGTTATCTTCTAAACGCAGCCGCAGCTGATTATTTGCATTTAGGAAACGGCCGTAATCAGGAACGGCCGTTTCCCCCCAATTGTGGCCCGCCAGACCAACCCACTCATTTTTTGACCAATCCCATAAGAAAACAGAGGGCTTAAGGGCGCTCGTGTCATTGGTCTGCAGCACGATACCTAGGGCTTCAACCTCCAGGTCGTCAAATTGTGCGCTAGGTTGAACTTCATATTCGATCCACCCACCACTCATATACAACGGGCCGATAGATGGCTCGACCATGCCGCTGTCATCCAGAATTTGCCAGGATAACAAATTGAATGGCACACTGATATTTTCGCCTTGAAAAGCCATTTCTGTGAGTGGGATGTCGATGAAATATAACGAGGTTTGTTGGTTTGTGAAGTTGTTATTGGCCAGACTGACGTCTAGCTGCGGGCTGTCCGTCCATGCAACCAGGGTGACGGTTGTGGGGATGTCCGTATTGCTGCCGGTAGTTATTGGCATTTGGCTTTCTAACGCTTGCAACAACTGCCAGCGAGCGAAAGACGTTGCGTCAGCATAAAAATCGGTGGTGCCCAATAAGGTTTCGCTGTTGGTAGACAGAGGCGCGCCTGAGTATGAACGTGAAAAACCTAAGGAAGAACTGGCTGGTTTTCCGAGAGGGATTTGCAAGCTAACTTTTTCGCCGTTGGGTATGTCGCCGATGCTGTAAGCGTTCTCTCTCATAATGATGCTGGTTTGTTGCAAGCGGATGTCGCTTTGGTTGTGAATAGTGACATCCAGAATTATTTCTGAATCCTGTGGTCGTACTGTGGCGCTGGCGTTGATCGCGGGTAACGGCCGTGTCGTGTCGGCGATAAAGGTGGAGACCGTACTGACATTGCTGCGAATCTCACGCAGTTCCATTGCATTTGTGCGTGTGAGGGCTGCGAAATCGGCGTAGTTATCGGTGTAACTGATGTTCAAAGCGCGTGCAGGTGCATCGCCAGGCAAAATCAAGTCATACGTGGAACGCTGCGGCGAATATAAACCCAGCAGACTTTGCACGCGGCCGGTACGTGACTCGATATGTCCATAAACCACCGACATTTGGTGGATGATGGGGGTGTTGCCTTTAATTTGGAAACCAACAAAATAGGTGATGGCGCTAAAAATCAGAACCATAGCAGGGATGGTGAGCCAGGCTAATTCACGTTTATTGTAGCGTTTTAAGATCAGGTAGTTGATTGGCCCGATGATGAGTGTGTATATGAGCAAAAAGATGATCAGCAAGGCAGCTGAGGGGATGGTGAGGTTGGGCAGAGCGGATACGGCCGTTTCGGCAGCATAGTCGTTTTGAACGCCATTTTGCCAGAGTTCTGGCGCGGACAGGTTGTTGGCGACTTGTGACCAAATTGTGGTTGTGCCTTCCCAATCACGCAAGGGTGCTAATTTGGGGTCTAGGGCTAAGAAATAAACTGTACCCTGTCCCATATTGCGACGTGCCAAAATGGGCAGTCCATTTTCATGCAACAATAACTCCCCACTGCGCAAACTGCTGTCACTGACGAGGTAGGGGCTGTTATTGGCTAAGGGGTAGCCTGTAGCAGCAGTTAAAGCGGGTAGATCGTCGAGAGTTAAGGTGCCGTTTAGCGAGACGGGCAGCAGGTCAGCCAGTGCAACGGCCGTTTTTTGCCCGTTTGGTCCGCCAGTGACAACGAGTTGTCCGCCCGTTTCAATCCATGCGGTGAGCGCGTTTAATTGGGCTGGTGATAATTGGGATGTGTCACTATCATCGATGATTAGGATGTCGAGCGCTTGCCAGGCAACGGCCGTATCCGGTAAATCATCAATGGTTAGAAACGCAACCCCGGCGAAGCCACGCCCGCCGTGAATATCTTCCAATCCTGCAAACTGGGAGGGTTCAGGCGATATGACACCATAAAGCAAATCATTGGCGCGTAATGACCGCAGCCGATTTGAGGTTGACTGGTTGATAAGGGTACCATTCTCATCAACGAGCTGCACGGGCAACTCATTGGCAAATTGGGTGGCAGGATAAACAATCAGTGGAACTTGTTTGTTCGATTGAGTTGGCAGGCTGATGGGTGCATCATAAACGCCCCCATTGTCTAAGCCGCTGCTGCCAGTCAGGATTTGTACGCGCCCGTCGATAGGCGCACCATCATTGGCTGCATGGATGACAACAGGGAACCATTTTTCTTGTTTGTAGTAGCCATCGAAACCGGCTGAAGCATCGAGCGTTAAGCCAGATGGTGTGTCTTGGGCAACGGCCGTTGCCGCAAAAGCCCCCAGGATCATCAACCCCACCAAGATAAAAATGGAGCGGAAATGTAAAATGAAAACTGACATTAGCGGAACTCGATCCTGTACTCATCAATAGGACAGTCGGGGCGCATCTCTTCAATCCATGTGACTGCTTTTTCTAATGTGCTGTGCAAAAAACCGCTGTCATTGCCGATTGTGACCAAACCAATCATGCCAGTCTGCCACACATCTTGAAAATCAATTTCGGCCGTTGCCACATTGAACTTTTGTGACAGGCGGCGCAAGATCGACTTCATAATCCGCCGTTTTTCCTTGAGTGAAGAAACACCTTCTAAATTCAACTTGATTTCACAAACCGCAATATGCATAGGTTCAATTGTCCCTTAAGCGTGCAAAATGGCAAAAACAATGTGTAGACCCTAAGGGTTTAGCGTAACATGATTTACAAATACCCTAGACGGAACCCTCAGGGCCTTTGGATGTAGCTGAACAAATACCAGCATTTAACCTAATTCTGAGATTATTCAGGTATGCCTACGTATTGTGAGATAATGACTGTTTGATGCTATTATTTGAAATAGATAAGAACCAACTTTCAAAATAGAATGAAGCGCAACCTTTACCATACACAAGTGCTTACATAAGTGTGTAAAATTTATCAGGTGAAAATAGTGAGGTGACTGGCGGA
>CAYGMR010000018.1:2974-20369 GCA_964350725.1 uncultured Ardenticatenaceae bacterium
AAATAACGAAAATATCCCCAGCAATATTGAAGAAGAAAAGATTCCACCCATGATGCCGAACAATGGTGGCTCAAATTGGTTACGTAATGGTGCCTTTGGGTGTGCGATCATATTTTTTGGTGTGCTGACCTTTGCCGTGATTACATTCGTCATAGGCATGAACAAAACCCAGGACACAATTGTAGAGCCGATCAGCGATCTAGTGAAGCAGTTGGTTGTGCCAGTGACGCCGGTGATTTTGCCCAATCCAGCAACCATCGTACGCGAGATCAACGATCTTTCACGTTTGGAAACAGCCTCATTTGAGTTTGAGAAAGTGATAACGGCCGAATCCAATCAAGATGTGTTGTGGGGGGCTTTAGGCGAGTCGATGGTATTTGTGGCTAATGGTAAGGTGATAGCTGGCGTCGATTTTGCCGATATGGCAACGACAGATTTGCAAGTCTATGATCCTGATACAGTCTATGTATATATGCCGGAGACAAAGATATTTGATGATATTCCTATGTTGGATAATCAAAAATCATTTGTCGCTGATAGGGACACGGGCATTTTTACACGTGCAAACCCCGAATTGGAGACCCAGGTGCGGCAAGAGGCTGAGCGTGCCATCTATGCAGCTGCGCTTGAAAGCGAGATCATCGAACGCGCAACAACCAATAGTCAACAATATATGCTTAATTTTCTCAATGGCCTGGGCTTTGAAAATGTGATTTTTACGGACCGACCCCCTGATCCAGCACCACCCTTTGAACAGGAAATTCCAAAAGGGTTTGTGGTGACACCACAAGCCCCCTAAGCCGTATTGCGAATTGCGTATCTGTTTGACTAACGCAATTCGCAATTCGCACTATTTTAAGCAGGTATTTCGTCAGCCGGACGCGAACCAGGATCAGGTAATCCACTTTCTGAGAGGGTGTTGATTATATTGACGTCCATCGTGCCTGCACACAGGATGTGACAAGATAGGCGATAATTGCCTAAATCGCCTTTGCTTTCTAGTTTCGCCTTTTCATTGGGATGAAAGGTTTCTGGTTCGCCGCTGTTGAAGGTAACACGACAAGTTGTACAACGGGCATTGCCGCCGCAGCGATGTAAAATGTCAAACCCTTCATCGACTAACGCGAGTACGAGTCGTTTGCCATCGGGTGCGTCAAATTGTTTGTCGTTTACTATGATGGTTGCCATTAAAAACTCCTTGTTTGGTTTGATTATTTCCTTTACTATTCGATTTTAGCACAAAATTTTATGCAAGTACCCCCCCAAATCCTCGGTTTAAAATGGATCACGCTGATTGTTGGCATATATGCCATCGTTTGGATCGCGTTGGAAGGTGATTTGCTGCGCGTGGTTTTGTTGGGTGTGGGGATAACGGCCGTATGCCTTGGTCAAATCATCCAAAAATATTTCGCTGGCCGCAAATTTAGCTTACCACAATGGCTTCTGTTTTTTGCTGTGATAGGTATGTTATTTGGTGCTGGCAGTGCATTGGTAACGTTACTATTGATGGCCGTAAAAACAGGCTTACATGCACATGGGGCAGAATTTACGTTAGCCGAGATTCAATGGATTTGGCAGCAATTATTGCTTTGGTCGCTTGTCGGACTGTTGGCTGGTCTGGGTATTGGTCTGCTCATGGCGACAGCGGATAGGGACAAGAACAGATAACAGAGGGAGTTGTTCACAAATAAATGAGCGATTCATTTTAGACGAAAACAGAAGACGAAGGACTTTGACAAAATCAATGTGCCTCACTTGCGGAATGTTCTGAAAGAATACCTGACATATTACATCACACTTACGCTTATGCCAGTACGCTGCACGAACTGATTTTCCTGACTAATCTGATATGAAGTGAAATAATGCCGACAACTGTCAGGCATCTAATTTGGATTGCTTGATCAAGGCTCTTTCAGCTTGAATTGACTATCATTGACAAGGTTGTCATCAGTTTTGAACTGACCCACCTGATGCCAGATTCAAATGCCCATCCACATCCAACAGCCTGAAATATCGTCCTGAACCCACAGAAATGCCTCAAATTATGCGTGGATGAATGTAAGTGCCCATATAGGTGTGCAGATTTACCATTTCTTGGCTAACGAGATCCATATTTTTGCCTACAATGAGTCGGGTTTTTCGCATAGTACGGGTGCTATCTAGCATTGTCCGGGGTGACTGAAAATGATTGAAAATGTTGACTTATGCGCGAAAATGATTTATAGTGCGCATTATTGCGAAAATTCACACAGATTAACAATGATTTATTATGAAAACAACCCGTCATTCCCAGATTCGAAACCTTGTCAATCAAAATGGACAAATAACAGTTGCTGAACTGAACGACCTACTCAATGTCAGCGAAGCCACAATTCGGCGTGATTTAGAAGAAATGGATCAGTTGGGTTGGGTCAGACGTGCGCACGGTGGCGCAGTTCGTGTGGAACGTGCAGAAAAAGAGCCCCCCATTTTTCAGCGACAAACAGTAGAAGGCGCTGAAAAGCAACGGATTGCTCAAGCGGCGGCGACGCTCATTCAGCCAGGACAAACTATTTTCTTGGGAAGTGGCAGCACAGTCAGTGCGATTGTGCCTCACATTCAAGATATGCCGTTGACCGTTATCTCAAATTCCCTACCGGCTATTAACCAGCTAACCAATCGCGAAAACATCGAACTCATTGTCATTGGTGGTCAGCTGCGCCAGAGTGAACTATCGATGGTAGGGTATGTTGCCGAGCAAGCAATTCGTGAATTTCGCGCAGACTTGGCGTTTATGGGGATGAGAGCTGTTGATGCGGAACGTGGTTTCACCAGTGATTACGTTGCCGAAGTGATGACAGATCGAGCAATTTTGAAGATAGCATCACGTTGTGTAGTGGTCGCCGACCATACAAAATTTGGCCGTGTAAGCACGGTATATTTAGCCCCTGTTACGGCCGTACAAACCATCATTTCCGATGATCAACTTCAATCGAATATTGCAACTAGTCTCCGTGAAAAAGGATTGGAACTCATTTTGACATGAAAATGAGAATTAAACAGATGACGAATATTTTAATTACAGCCCTGATGATCCGCCCCCACGAGGACGGTGGCATATTTACGGCCTCCATTTACCAGATGACGTATTAAGAAAAGTTTATGCTGCCAATGCACGACGGATATTCAACCATTAGGCAAGGAGCTTTATGAACGGACAATTCAGTTATATGGAAATCACGACCCAGACCGAAGCCTGGGCTGAGGCACTGACGGCATTTGAAGCCGTTGCTTCCCGTCTCAGCAATCAATGGCAAGCCCTTCAGCCGAAACAGGTTGTCTTTACTGGCTGTGGTTCTACCCATTATTTATCATTGACGGCGGCGACGCTGTTTCAGCAGGTAACGGGCGTGCCTGCCCGTGCCTGTCCCGCTTCTGAACTGTTGTTATTTGGCGCAGGCATCATCAGTGATCCGGCCAATACCTTGCTGGTAGCCATTTCCCGCTCCGGCACCACCACGGAAACGATTGCCGCCATTTCTAATTTCAAAAAACAGGGTGGTACGGCCGTTTGGACGATCACTTGCTATCCGGACAGCCCGATGGCACAGATGTCTGACATTGTTTTGCCGACGGTTGCGGCGCAAGAACAAAGCGTGGCGCAGACCCGTTCTTTTGCCAGCATGTTGCTCATGGCGCAGTCCTTAGCGGCGCTTATTGGCGGGAAAGACCTGTCGGTTTTGTACAAACTGCCTGAGTACGGCAAAGCGCTTATCGCCAATACAGAAGCGCTCGTACAAGCAGTCGCGGCTCGAGAGGAGATTACACGGTTTGCTTTCCTTGGTTCTGGCCCGTTGTTTGGCCTGGCTAATGAAGCAATGCTCAAGATGACAGAAATGTCGTTGACAGTCGCGCAAGCCTTCCATTTTATGGAATATCGGCATGGCCCCATGTCTATGGCGATTGAAGAAGTGGCGATTTTCGGGCTGGTTTCGCCAATCGCTGCCGTGCATGAACAACAAGTGCTGGCGGAGATGGCAGAAAAGGGCGCAACGGCCGTTTCTCTCTCTGTGGGCAGCGGTGACATTGTCTTGCCTGCTGATTTGCCCACGTGGGCGACCCCCATCCTCTATTTACCTTCACTCCAACTACTCGCCTACCATCGCGCCATCGCCAAAGGGCTTGATCCAGATAATCCACGTCATTTAACGGCCGTTGTCTATTTAGACCCAGCCGTATTTTAATCATGCTGACGTATTCTGATTTATCAGATACGTCCCTTTTCAAAGGAGAAGAGTAATGAAGAAACATGTTTTACTTGGTCTGTTCGTTTTATTAATGGGTTTGTTGATGGTTGCTTGTGGCGGAGGTGGTGATACGGCCCCTGCTGACAGTGATAGCAGCGAAAGCAGTGAACCAGCAGAATCCACAGAAGCAGAAGCAGGCGAAGCCGTTACCATCCGGCTGTGGACGCACCAAAACGATGCCTTCAACAGTGGCTATCAAGCATTAGCCGATGCTTACATGGCGGAAAATCCCGGCGTCACCATCGAACTTGAAACCTTCGACTACGACACCTACATCCAGACATTACAAACTTCTTTGCCCGCCGGTACAGAAGCTGACGTGATGCAGATGTTTGGTTCCTGGGTTTGCAGCTATGCAGATGGCGGCAATTTGGCGGCAATGCCAGAAGATGTTATCTCGTTAGCTGATGCCCAAGCCGCTATTTTCCCCGCCCAAATCGGTGGTTATACCTGTGGTGACCAATTGTACGGCATACCCCAAGAGTTCAACATTGAATACGGTGCTGCTCTTGTTAACACCCAATTGGCTGAAGAAATGGGCTTGACCGACATTACTGATGGTTGGGAAACTTGGGACGATTTCATTGCTGATGCCCAAGCCATGGCAGAAGTCGTTGATGGCAACATGATTCGTTCTGGTTACAACTTCACCGGTTCCGATGGTATGGCCGCTACCTTCTACGCCCTCATCCTGCAAAATGGTGGCGAATATCTGACTGACGATGGCTTTTCCGTCAACACGCCAGAAGGCAAAGCTGCCCTTGAACTGATGAAACGCTTTGTCGATGAAGGTTTGGTAGACCCTGTTCTATTCAATGACGAAGCCAACTGGGTAGGCGATTCCTACTTTGATGGCAGTAGCGCTATTGGGCTGGTTGGCCCCTGGGTTGTGCCAGAATACGGTGTTGATTATCCTGAGATGGCAGCCGTCACCCAGTATGTTCCGTTACCAACAGCGGGTGAAGATGCCCTCGTGGCTGCTTCTGGTTGGGGCTTAACCGTTTCCGAAAACAGTGAAGCAAAAGATGCGGCTTGGGACTTCGTGAAGTATGCCGCGCTGAACGCAGACAATGCTGTGTCATGGAATTTAGCTTCCGGTACGCTGCCCGCTCTGAAAGAAAATGCTGAAGGCGCCAACGGCGAGGCTTTAGTCGCTGAATTTGCGCACTTCGCCCCGTTCTTGGAAGTTCTGCCCAATGCTCAGTTTGAAGGCGCTTTCCCAGACCGCGATCTGGTTTGGTATGAAATCACATACCCCAATATCCTCAACTTCTTGCAAGGCAATATGAGCTTAGAAGAAACATTGGAAGCAATCGACCAACAAGTTAACGAAACGATGCAATAGACACTGTTTGATGTCGTGCGTATGCTGGCGATTTCGCTGGCATACGCATGGCTCACCCAATAGGGCACCTTATGGAACTTTCAACCTCCTCCCCACCCGAGTCACCACCGAAACGCCGTTTTTGGCAAATTGGAAGAGGGCGTGATGGCTCGAAGCGTACATTTGTAACCTCAGCCGTTGTGCCGATGGTGTTGTACATGGCTTTCTTCAGTATATTCCCCATCCTATGGGCCGCAGCATTAGCCTTCTTCTCCTACAGTGCACGACGTCAAGGTGGCCCCATCTTAGGTCTTGGTGGTGATAATCCCTTTGTCGGCTTACAGCATTTCATCGCTATGTTTGACTTCAGCGATACGGCACCCTTAGAAGTGCAGCAGTTCCATATCAGCGTAAAGATAACCTTATTGTTTGCCATCGTAGTCGTCCCCCTGAACTTAGCTATTACCCTGCCCCTAGCCGCCATGATCGAATCGGTCGGACGGCGGATGCGTATTGCGTTCCGCACCATTTTCTTTTTACCTATTGTCACCTCAGCTGTAGGCGTTGCCATTATGTGGGGCTACATCTTGCACCCGCAACGTGGTTTATTCAATGCCTTTCTTTCTGAAATCACAGGCAAACTGCAAGTGATTAACTGGACGGGCGACCAAAGCTTAGTTGTTGGTGGTATTCCAGTTGCTTTGTTGGCAGTGGTTTTTGCCTATTTATGGATGGACATTGGCTATAACCTCATCATCTTTATCGCGGCGTTACAGGCTATTCCAGCCAGCATTAAGGATGCGGCGGTGATGGATGGGGCCAATGGTCAGCAACAATTCTTTAACATTACCTTACCCCTGCTCAAACCAACTATCTTGTTGGCCGCCATCTTAACCATGATCTCTGCGTTTCAGGTGTTTGACATTATTCAGGTGATGACGAATGGTGGCCCCAATTTCCAGACACGGGTGATGGTGATTGATATTTATGAAAATGCCTTCCGCTATCAACGGATGGGCTGGGCCGCAGCTGTTTCTATCGTGCTCTTCTTGATGGTTTTGCTTATCTCTGTGATGCAAAATCAATTATTAAAAAGCGACTGGGAGTATTAGATATGACAACGGTAACTTCACCCAAAAGACGTAAAACAAGAGAGTTTTCCATTGGGCGGCTACTGGTCTATGTTATCCTTATCTTAGGCAGCCTCATCGCCATGATGCCGTTTATCTGGATGATTCTGGCGACCTTCAAAACGGGGGCAGAGGTGCGCCAAATTCCGCCCACTTTCTTCCCAAACGAGTTTACACTAGAGAATTACAAAACAATATTCAATGATCCGCAACTGCCACTCGGTTTATTTTATCGAAACTCCATAATCGTTGCTGTCAGTAACACGGTATTGGTTTTGTTCACCAGCTCGTTGTTTGGTTTCATCTTTGCCAAATATGAATTCAAAGGAAAACGCTTTCTCTTCTGGTTCATTTTGGCAACCATGATGATCCCTTTCCAAGTGACCATGATTCCTGGCTATCTAATTCTCGTAAAGCTGGGTTTAGTAAACAAGCTTGCAGGGCTTATCATTCCTTCGGCCATTGACGCCTTTGGCATTTTCCTCATCACTCAATTTGCCAAATCCATCCCCAATGAAATGATGGATGCCGCCCGCGTTGATGGCGCGAGTGAATGGCGTATTTACCGTTCTATAGCCCTGCCGCAGTTAGGGCCAGCGTTGGCAACGCTTGGTATGCTGACTTTCATGTTTAACTGGAATGCTTACCTTTGGCCCCTCATTGTACTAACTGAACAAAATGTCCGCACCTTGCCAATTATTTTGAACTGGTATTCCACCCAGCATTCAAATCAAATTCATTTAACCATGACAGCCTCTGTATTGGTTGTGCTTCCTATTCTCATCGTCTTTTTGTTGTCACAGCGTTGGATTGTGCGCGGCTTAACGTTGTCGGGCATGAAGGGATAGACGCTTACTGCTATGAAAATACTAATTGGATTGATAGGGATATTGTTGCTCTTGGTTGGCTGTCAAACGGCACCTTCGACAAGCTCAGTACAAGCACCTTCAGTAAATGCCGTAGAGGCCACTCCGACTGTCTCGATGCAGGACGTTACACCTAATCCTGTCGAAGCAGACTGGCTAGCGGTAAACGACTTCCTATACCAACTACAACGCTCCAATCCCGAACGTATCGGCAAAACAGCCTTCGACCTTGCCATTCTCAGCATCAGCGCCGCTGGCAATTCTCCTGAAACCATTCCCGCCCTTAAGGAAAGCGAGGGGGGCGATAAACTCATTCTGGCCTATATGAGCATTGGTCAAGCAGAGGAGTACCGAGAATATTGGCAGCCTGAATGGGCTGAAAACCCACCAGCGTGGCTGGATGAGCCAGACGAAGATTGGGAAGGTGATTACTGGGTGCGTTACTGGGACCCCGACTGGCAAGCCATCATCTACGGCTCACCAGAAAGCTACCTGGATCGCATCATCGAATTGGGCTTTGATGGCGTCTATCTGGATCGGGTTGATACCTACTGGTATTACGAAGATAAAGAAAATCGGGAAACGGCCGCCCAAGAAATGGTCGATTTTATTATGGACTTCACCACGTACGCGCGTGAAAAACGGCCCGGTTTTGGTGTCTTCCCCCAAAATGCAGAAGAACTAGGCATCCTATTCCCAGAATATCTAGACATGATGACCGGCGTTGGCATTGAAGATTTATATTACGGCAATCCCCGCGACCATGAAGCCAGCCCTGCCGATTGGACGGCCGAACGTGAAGCGATCCTGGACCAGTGGGTAGCGGCAGACAAGTTAGTGCTAACGACCGATTACACCGCTAAATCAGAGCAGATTGCTGATGCTTATCAAAGGGCGTTGGCAAAAGGCTACGTCGAATACGTCACCGACCGGTCGCTAGGGCGCTTACGCATAAACCCTGGCTTTGAGCCAGATAAAATGCCGGATCAATATGAATTTTCTGGCGCAAGTGATTAGATGAAGACAGCCAGAAGTTTCTATTTTATTTATTTTGCGGCTGCTGCCTGTTTGATCCCATTCTTGTCTCTCTATTATCAGGAAATGGGTTTATCAGGTCGGGAAATTGGTTTTTTGACAGCATTAGCACCGCTAATCACCCTGGCAGGCGCATCCGTCTGGGGCGCAATCGCTGACGCGACGGGCAAATACCGACTCATGCTTATCGTGGCTATCGCCGGGACATGGTTTAGCGTATTCCTATTATTACAAGCCAATACATTTGCCTTGCTCATTCCCATCGTGGCTATCTACGCTTTTTTTGTCGCACCCATCATCCCGCTGGTGGATAACACAGTCATGTTTATGTTGGGGGCGCGTAAAGATGAATACGGCCGTCAACGTGTTTGGGGGGCTTATGGCTGGGGTCTTGCGGCCATCATCGCCGGGGTCATTATCCAACAGTCGGGATTATCCTGGGCTTTTTATACCTATCTGGCATTATTGTTGGTTCTCCTGGTAGTTGCTACGCGATTCCCCGTCCAAAAAAGTAATCTCAACAGCAAATTCTGGAACGGCCTCCGTTTATTGCTAACGAATCGGCAATGGTTGTTGTTTCTGGGTGTGGTCTTAATTGAAGGCATGTGTCTGGGTATCTTCATGAATTATCTCTTCTTGTATTTAGATGAGCTTGGTACCAGTCGCGTCATTATGGGGTTGACGTTGACGGTGGCCACGATTAGCGAGATACCTATCTTCCTTAACTCGCGCAAGCTGCTAAAGTGGGGCGCTCCTTTCTTACTGGCCTTCTCCCTCTTCTTCTTGGTGATACGTTCGTTTGCCTACGCCAATATGACGGCTCCTTGGCAAGTATTGGTCATCAGTTTATTGCATGGGCCAACTTTTTCTGCGATGTGGGCAGCCGGGGTCGCGTATGCCAATGAGATTGCCCCGCCTGGATTAGGGGCGACGGCTCAAGGTGTGTTTAACGGCACCGTTTTAGGACTGGGCACGGCCCTCGGTGCGTTTACGGGTGGTTATATATATGAGGCATCCGGTGCTGTTTCAGCATTTCAATTGGCGGGATGGGCTTCGTTAACTGCTTTGCTCGTTTTCGTTTGGGCACATCGGCAATCTTTTACGCAGCAATTAAAAATTTCTATAAAGACAAATCATTAGGGTGTGTGGCATTTCAGTCGAGAGGCAGCGTAAGCCCACAGCATTAGTTTATTCAAAAAAGGTGAAAAATTATGACAAAAGTAACGATTATCGGCGCTGGTAGCGCAGTCTTTGCGACCGAAATTATGACTGATATTTTATGTACGCCAGGATTAGACGAAGGCACGTTTGCCCTGGTAGATGTCCATGCTGGACGGTTGGAATTAGCTCACCAAATGGCTGAGTTTTTAGTGAAGAAAAGTGGTCGTAATTGGGCCATCGAAGCCAGCACGGATCGCACAACGGTTTTACCAGGCAGCAATTACGTCATCAACACCATCGAAGTAGCAGGGCGGGAAAACGTGCGCCACGATTACGACATCCCCATGAAATACGGCGTCGATCAATGCATCGGCGACACCATCGGCCCTGGTGGTCTGTTCAAATCTCTGCGCACATTGCCAGCCTGGATTGACATTCTGGCAGATGTGAAACGATTGGCACCGAACGCCATGGTCATGAATTATACGAATCCGATGTCGCTCACCGTCTTGACCGGCGTCCGCGCTAGTGGACTACCCATTGTGGGGCTGTGCCATTCCATCCAACATACCAGCTTCCAATTAGCAGAATATCTCGATATCCCGTGGCAGGAAATTGATTGGCGGGCTGCTGGTATCAATCATCTGGCCTGGTTTACCAAATTGGAACGAAATGGGCAGGATCTATATCCTGTTTTAAGCCAGCGCATCATTGAGCGCCCTGATATTTATGAACAAGACCCTGTGCGCTTTGAAATGATGAATCAGTTGGGCGCATTTGTGACAGAATCCAGCGGCCATACGTCTGAATACACGGGCTATTTCCGCAAACGGCCGTCTCTCATCGAGAAATATATGCGTTCAGAGTATCGTGGTGAAAGTGGTTTTTATGCCAACAACTGGCCCACCTGGCTGGAAGAAGCGGCACAGGAACTGCGTGACTATCTTTCAGGGAAAGAAGAATTCGAGATGGAACGTGGGCCAGAATTTGCATCCAATATCATCGAAGGTATGGAAACGGGGAAACCATCTGTCATTTATGGCAATGTCTTGAATACAGGCCTGATTGACAATCTGCCTCACAATGGGGTGGTGGAAGTGGCTTGTTTGGTGGACAAAAAAGGGGTGCAGCCTACGCATTTCGGGCCACTACCTACCCATCTAGCGGCATTGGATGCACAGCATATGGCGTTTCATGATTTGGTGGCAACGGCCGTTTTAGAACAAGATCGAGAAGCGGCCGTCCATGCCCTGATGATCGATCCGCTGACAGCCGCTGTCTGTTCCTTAGCCGAAATTCGAGCCATGTTTGATGAAATGGCAGCTGTACAGCGTGATTATTTACCCGAATTCCTGCGGCAATAGCAACCGGAAAATAGAGCAAAGGAGGTGTACACGCATATAAAAGAAAAAGGTTTTGAGGTGTCGGCGGGGTACGCCTCAACTTATTTCCAGCTGTGTCCCTGTCTGGCACGCACAATGTGTGGTGTCACAGCTAACTCAATAATACGTTTACGAACGCTGCATTAATTAAGGAGATTTGCTATGAACCGCATTCGAATGGCGTTGCCATTTGCTCTGTTGGGCACGGCCGTAATGCTTGCCCTCTTATTGTTTACCCCTTCGTCGGCACGCGCGGCGACCAATACCTTACTCCCCGATTCATATACAACCCAAAAAGGAGGTGATGGGGGACAACCCGTCACAAATTTACACATACAAGACCAATCCGGTACGCAAGATAATTGGAACAAATATGTCGAATTTACGACACCCGGTTCGGCCAAATACCGAGGCTACCGCACCTATACCCTCCCTTCCAATATCTCAGCAGCAGACATCACCAGTATCCAAATAGAAGCCAATTACAAGGGGCCCGTCAAAAGCTATCAGACATGGACATGGAAGATTTACAATTGGAACAGTTCATCTTGGGTAACATTAGGGAATAACATTACTGCTGCAGATTGGGAATGGACACAATTCACATTTAATGCGTCGGGCACGCTGGCAAATTATGTCAGTAGCAACGATAAAATCCGCATTCGGGTACTTTCTAATAACACCAAAGATAATGCCCAACTCGATTACGAAGCCGTGATCATAACCAGTAATAGTGGCGCGACGCATACACCTACGGCCGTCCCTCCGACAGCGACAGCCACTAGCAACCCGCCCACGGCAACAGCCACGACCATTGCCCCCACGGCAACCAACACATCAATACCCCCTACAGCAACAGGAATTCCACCAACAGCAACGAACACGCCAATTCCACCAACAGAGACGAACACGCCGATTCCGCCAACTGCCACGGCAACTTCGGCTCCCGGTAGCTGCACCCATTACGTCGCTACTAGTGGCAATGATGGCAATGCCGGCACACTATCTTCACCTTGGCGCACGATTCAAAAGGCGGCGAATACAGTAGGTGCGGGCAGTACGGTTTGTGTGCGTGGTGGTACGTATAATGAAAAAGTGACCTTTACAGTTTCCGGTACCTCTGGTAATTACATTACCTTCCAAAGTTACCCAGGGGAAACGGCCGTTGTTGATGGCACAGGTATTACGGTTACGTCAGCTGAAACAGCACTCTTCATGATTACCTCGCAACATCACCTTATTCTGCGTGACTTTGAACTGCAAAATTATACAACCAATAGCAAAAACCGTGTCCCTGTGGGCATTCGTTTGTATGGCACAGCCCATCATATCGAGCTACGCAACAACACCATTCATGATATTGAAAACAACGGGACAGCCAAAAACGGAACCGATGCCCACGGCATTGCCGTTCACGGCACGTCTGGGTCACAAGCGATGGACAACATCATCATTGATGGCAACGAACTTTACGATTTGGTATTAGGCTCTAGTGAAGCGTTGGTCATTAATGGCAATGTGCAATATTGGGAAGTCACCAACAATATCGTGCGTGATAGCAACAACATTGGCATCGACGCCATCGGCTTCGAAGGGACTGCCTCTAGCAACGATCAAGCCCGCGATGGACTTATTGCTGGCAATCATGTATACAACATCGACTCTTATGGCAATCCTGCTTATGGCAATGATCGCAGCGCAGGTTGTGTTTATGTAGACGGTGGTGCACATATCACAATTGAAAACAACACGTTGCACCATTGCAATCTGGGCATTGAAATTGCCAGCGAACATGCGGGCAAAGCCACCGAATACGTTACTGTACGTAATAATTTTGTCTACGGAAATACACAGGTTGGTCTGGGCATGGGCGGTTATGACACCAATCGCGGCAGTACAGAAAACTGTGTGGTGGTTAACAATACATTTTACAATAATGCCACGCAAGGGGATTGGGGTGCAGAGCTTTATGTGCAGTACGACACCCGCGACAACATCATCAAAAACAATATCTTTTACGCCAATAACGGCCGTCTTTTCATTGAAAGTTGGAGCTCTGTTATGAGCAACAATGTTGTCGATACCAACTTGTATTTTGCGAGTGGTGGTGGCAGCAATGGCACCTGGATTTGGAAGAACAACAGTTACAGCAGCTTTGCCGCTTACCAAAGCGGATCGGGCAATGATGCCAATGGCATGGTGGGACAGGATCCGTTGTTTGTAAATACGACAACGCCCAATTTGCATTTGCAAAATAGTTCACCGGCAATTGATAGCGGCCAAAACCTGACTGAAGCAGGTAGTGTCGATATTGATGGCGATACACGTATTCAAAATGCGATTGATATAGGCGCAGACGAAGCGAATTAAAGTGCTTCGCGCTTATCACGTTTAGTGAATTGAGAGGTGCCACTTTGGCTGAAAGGTGGCACCTTTTAATCTGGAATTATGCTAATTTCAAGGATGACAACAACATGACAGCCTATTCAATTTCCTCTGAGAATACCCCAGATTCAGCGAGTAAATCTGCACTGCTTAGTTGGCCGGACTGGGCGCTGGCTTTTTTAGTCGGGGGAGTGGGGTTATTTATTTACGGCCGTACCTTAACCCCTGGTCTATTGGCTGGTGATGGCGGCGAATTCCAAACCTTGGCTTATTTGTGGGGGCATAGCCACCCTACTGGCTACCCCGTTTACCTGACCATGGCACGTCTGTTTGCGTTCCTGCCGACGGGAGAACTGGCGTATCGCGTCAATCTTTTTTCGGCAGTGATGGCGGCGGTGGCGGTGGCTGGCGTGTATGTAAACGGCCGTTTGCTGACTCGTTATCGCCTCATCCCGTTTATCGGTGCGCTAGCCATTGCAGTTTCTGCGACTTTTTGGTCACAAGCCCTCATTGCTGAAGTGTACACAGCCGGAGCCGCGTTTATTGTTTGGATTATCGTGGCGCTGCTCTGGTGGCGGGCTACTGGTAGCCAACGCGCCCTTTTCGTTGCGGGGTTGTTGGGTGGTTTAAGTTTAGGCGTTCACATGAGCGTGGTGCTGTTAGCACCAGCAGTTCTCGTGTATTTGTTATTGCCCAAAGGGAAAATAAAAGATTGGAAATCAGAAATAAAATCTTTAATCTTCAATCTAAAATCTCCCATTCTCGGCGCACTCACTGGTTTAGTGATTACGATTGTTCTTTTCCTCCTTATGAATTGGAATAATCCCACGGCGAGCTACTTCACCTCCGTGACGAACCCTTCACGTTCTGCATGGGGTCTGTCAGCCAACCAAATAGATGGCGCGTTTGAGCGGCTTTTCTGGGGCTGGCAGGCAAAACAATTTCAAACGTTTATGTGGGATACCCATGTCTTCGCACAACAAGCCGCTGATTACTGGGAGAATTTACCCAGCCAACTCCCCTTGTTGCTCATTATCCTGGCTTTTGTAGGTGTGGTGGTGCTTATGGTAAAGCAGTGGAAAACGGCCGTTTTCTTCCTGGCAGCGCTCGCCATCCAACTGCTTTATTTTTTCAATTACGCGATTTGGGATTTGTACGTCTTCTTTATTCCCAGCTATCTTTTGCTAACGTTATTGGCAATTGCGGGAATGGGCGGCATTGTGGATGGTGGTGTCGCACGCTTGGGGAAAAACGGGTCTGACCAAACAAAGCGAATGGGGCAGTATGTCATAGAAATTGCTCTCGCGGTTTTGGTTTTGTTCGTTGTTTGGCTGAACTTTCAACCGCAAGTGGAATCTGTCGCTGTGGGTGAAAATCCGTTTGAGTTTGATGAATATCCGGTGTATGACGAGTTTGTAGGGGCAATGGCAACGGCCGTTACCCTCGAACTACCCGAAAACGCCATCCTCTTTACCGATTGGGATATGCTCTATCCTTATTACTTTGCCGCCACCCTGCAACAAGGGCGCGACGACCTGATGTTTATCGAAACTTATCCAGCCGATGATCAGGATGGTGTGGCTGATTCCGTGGTTGATTTTGTCTCTGAAAATATGGCGAGCCATCCTATCTACTTTTCAGATAACCCGTATGAATTGATTGATGCGGGGTTCAGTACATCACCTGTGAGAATTGGCAGCTTACGTGCCTTTAAAATTCAAGAATAGGCACACAAGGAATTAGATATGAGAAAACAAATCACCTCTCCCGAAAGTGCTCCCCCTCAAGGTATTTATTCTCCGGCTATTGTCGCCAAGGGAACGGCCGTGTATCTGTCTGGGCAAGGTCCCGTCAATAAAGATGGCGAGTTTCTGCTGGGAACATTTGCAGAACAGGCTAAATTAACGTTCGACAACATCACGATTCTGTTGGAAGCGGCCGGAACTTCCTGGGCCAATGTCGTGCGTTGCGGCGTTTTCCTTGCCGATCTGGCTGATTTTCAAGAGATGAACCAAATCTACCAAAAATACCTAACCGAACCCTATCCTGCTCGCACAACAGTGCAAGTCGGTTTACCACCCGGAATGCTTATCGAGGTTGATTGTATTGCTTTGTTAGTAGATAAAAATGGGGATCAGGCAACATGACAAGGGCAAAATCAGAGCCCAATCATAAAGGATGTCCATGTTTGATTTACTAATCATTGGGGAAATCAACCCCGACATTATTCTAAGAGGGGCAGATGTCACGCCTGTTTTCGGCCAAGTAGAAAAAATGGTTGAAAACGCCGATCTGACCATCGGATCCTCTTCCGTCATTACTGCTTGTGGAGCGGCACGACTGGGGTTAAAAGTAGCCTTTGTGGGGGTTGTCGGTGATGATGTCTACGGCCGTTTTATGCTTGAAGCGATGCAAGAACGAGGCATCGATACCAGCTATTGCATCATTGATCCCACTTTGCAAACAGGCTTCACCATTATCCTAGCAAAACCAGATGGTGACCGCGCCATGCTCACCTACTCGGGTACGATTGCTGCGCTTAAACCCGAACAAATCAATCGTGATCTACTGACACAAACCCGCCATCTCCATGTTGGCAGCTATTTCATGCTTGATGAGCTCCGTGATGGTTTACCTGAACTTTTTGCAGCTGCCCTCAAGCAAGGCGTGACAACATCGCTGGACATGAATTGGGATCCACGAGAACAGTGGCAAGCTGAAACTATCCTGCCCTTTTGTAATGTCCTCTTGCCCAATGCTGCTGAAGCGCAACGATTGACGGATTGTGACAACCTAGAAGATGCGTTAATAAAGTTGGCAGAACGTGTGCCGACATTAGCCATTAAATTAGGGGCTGCCGGCGGACTGGCACAGCAAGGAGATGAGGTGATCCAATTACGACCCATTCCTGTGGATATTGTAGATACGGTCGGTGCTGGTGACTCATTCAATGCTGGCTTTTTATATGGCTTTATCAAGCAATGGACTTTGATTAAAAGTCTCCAACTCGCGCTCGCCTGTGGCTCCCTTTCGACCCTTGCCGCGGGTGGCACAACGGCGCAGCCAACCCTAGACGAAGCATTAAAAATAATAAACCAAAGCTAAAAGGCGCCCGATTATGACTCTTAGAAACGTATTCCCCTGGATTCAATCCGCTTATCAAGAAGGCTATGCCATCGCAGCCTTTAACGCCAATACACTGGAACAAATGCAGTCTATTGTTCTGGCCGCACAAGCTGAAAACGCACCTGTTATCATTCAAGTGAGCCATCGTGCCCTACAGTATGTGGGCAGTGGCAGCGAAATTCTTGGGCTGCAATATATGGCCGCCATGGGCAAAGTAGCAGCCAACAGCGTCGATGTGCCCGTTTCATTGCATCTTGATCATGCTAATGAAAACGAAGTGCTGCAGGCCATTGCCCTCGGCTTCACCTCCGTCATGTTTGATGGGGATGCGTTGCCCTTTGCCGAAAACATCGCCACCACCAAACGGCTGTGCGAGATCGCTCATTCACGTGGCATCTGTATGGAAGCTGAAATTGGTGAGGTTCACAAACCGGATGGCGCAGAACTAGACCCTGCCAACATCGACCTGACTAACCCGGACGAGGCGGAGCAATTTGTCAACGCCACCGGCATCGACATTTTGGCGATTGCGCTGGGTTCTGTGCATGGTCTCAAAGACAAATCAGTTTCGTTAGATTTGGCGCGTCTCCAAGCCATTCGGGAGCGCGTGGATACACCGTTGGTATTGCATGGTTCCTCTGGGGTCAACAACGATGACATTGCCCAAGGAATCAAACTCGGTTTATCAAAAATTAACATG
>CAYGMR010000018.1:20379-25399 GCA_964350725.1 uncultured Ardenticatenaceae bacterium
TCAACTCAGCAAAGCATTTACTGGTGCTGTCCGCACTGTGTTAGTTGCTGATAGTGAACTCGTCGATCCACGTAAATATCTCGGCCCGGGTCGTGAAGCTCAAATCGAAGTGGTACGGGAACGGTTACGGTTTGTAGGCGCGGCGGGGAAGGCATAAAGAAAAGATTATGATACTTTGTGTTAATTTAAATGCAGCTATCGACAAAACCATCGTCGTTGATTCCTTTCAATTGGGTGCTATTCATCGACCAGAAGCAGTGAAATCGTTAGCGGGGGGCAAGGGCTGCAATGTTGCCCGAGCGCTGCAAACGTTTGGTGAGAAGCCAATAGTAACGGGTTGGGTCGGCGGCACGGCGGGTCAGTCTATCGAAAACAGACTGAAAGAAGAAGGTATTGCCACCAATTTTGTCTACACGGATTTTGAGTCACGCACGTGTACTTCCATCTTGGACAGCAGCAATCAAGTTGTGACCGAAATCTATGAAAAGGGGGATCCCGTGCCGCCTGAAAAGGTGACGGAGATGTTGGTTCGTTTTCGTGAGATGGTGGGGGGCGTAACGGCCGTTACGCTTTCTGGTAGTATCCCTCCTGGTGTATCCCTAGACATTTACGCTCAACTCATCAACATTGCCCACGAAGCCAACGTGCCAACATTTCTCGATAGCAGCAAAGACGCTTTATTACATGGCGTAGCCGCAAGACCATTTCTAATTAAACCAAACGAATCGGAAGTATTTATTTTGGTAGAGCGGGAGCTGACTACGCTTTCTGAGTTTGCAGAGGCCGCAGTCGATATATCTACCCATTATGAAACGATTGTCATCTTATCTTTAGGCAAAGATGGTGCGCTGGCAGCACAAAACGGAAAGGTCGTGCAGATTAAAAACCCCCAGGTAGATGCGAAGAGTGCTGTAGGGTCAGGGGATAGCATGTTGGCCGGTTTGGTACATGGCTTTGCCCAAGGCTTTGATTTGCAAGAAGCTGTTAAATTTGGAGTGGCGGCCGGTACAGCAAATGCAATGGTTATTGGAGCTGGGCAGTTTTCTATGAATGATTTTTACAGTGTTCTTTCTCGTATTGTGGTTGAAGCGATCGAATGAGTGAAATTTAACATCATATCAGCTTTGTCAATATCATAGCATGCAAAACTTGCGGCCTAAATTGAAGCAAGATTATCAATTTAGCCATTCGCCCACCGCCCTTCGTCAAAATGTCAAGTTATTAACGCGCAGTTACTTAGTCGCCAGCCGTTTTCAACTTAGCGGTTTGGAGAACGGCTGGCTAGTGGTAAGCGTTCTTTTCTCAGTGAAGTTATTGTCGAACGCTTACTTCGCTGTTGTAGTTGTTGTGCCGAGGCGAGTTTCCATGGCTGCCAGTGCGGATTCTAACTGGGCCTGCCGCAGGCTGGTGGTGATGTCGCCGCGTGTGCGTTCCAAAACCGCACGCACGGTGTCGGTGCGCCGCCGTAAGCCACCGGTGATGGCATCGGGAAAGTCGATTGTGACCAAGATGCTGTAAATTTGATCCATCGCATCCAGCAGGCGTTCCGCTTCGTCGCTGTGGCCGTGACGGATGATGTCGAGGATGCGGCGGCGCATTTCGGTGGCCGCTTCAGCCAGACCGTTGAGCCAGGTGTTGTATTCTGTGCCTAAGGTTTCGGGGGTGGGCAACGGCCGTTGCCGTACCAATGCATAAGTCAAATTCGCTTCCACAAACTCTTTTAATGCATCCTGTGTATAACCGGCATAATACAATGCTGGAAAATCAGCGACATCAGAAGTTAATGTGTCTGCGGCCGTTTTTGCCTCGGCGATGAGGGCTTCTGCTTTTTCGTATTCATCGCGATGAATGGCACGAATGGAGCGAGCACATAGGCTGATTAAACTGCGTGAACGTTGATATGCCTGGTCGCGGGCTGCATTAATGCGTTCAAATTCGGTACGAATAATATCTGCTGTGTTTTCGAGTTGATCCATAATCCAATCCTTTTGGCTTCAACTGGATTTCGTGGGGCGATAATCACCATATGTAGGGTCATGGCACGCCATGTCCCTGTCAGAATTTCCATATACCCCGCGAAATTCCAAAGAGCCTGATCTTTTATACCCTGGAAATTGGCAAAAAGCTAAAGTGAGCGAATATGTAGCGCTTCCCGATGGCTCTGCGCAGGAAATGCTGCTAGATGTTCGTGAGAATCTGGTCGAAAAACACATTTTTACCAGTGGAGTCAATGCATTTGATTCTGAACGCGATACAATTAGGTTGTATGTGCCAGGAGAAGTTTTGGCATCCCGTTAGGTTAGGATGCGGTCAATTTTACGACCGCAGTTGAGAAGGAGAAAGAATCATGAAAAGAATTATACAGATAATGTTCATTATGCTTGTGGCTGTTTTGGCGGCGGCTTGTGCAGACATTCCGTTGACACCCACTGACGAACAAGCACCCCCCTCAGAAGATGCGCCGGCAGAAGAAGCTGAACAGGAAGCTCCAGAAACGGCCGTTTCTGAACCCAGAGCGTTGACCGGAACCATTTGGAATGTGACTACATTGAATGAACAGCCCCCTTTGCCCACAACGACACTTTCAGCCGAATTTAGCGAAGATGGCCAGGTGGCAGGTTCCGCTGGTTGCAACAATTTTTCAGCCACATACGAGGTGGATGGTGATAACATTACCTTCAACATGAGCCCGGCCGCTATGACAATGATGGCTTGCCCGCAGCCAATCATGAATCAGGAAACTGAATATCTGACTGCGTTGGAAACGGCCGTTACCTACAATATCAACGCCGCTGAACTAACCCTGTTTGATGCCGATGGCAACCCCATGGTCATTTTTGAAGCCGTGAGCCAGGATTTAGCAGATAGCGCTTGGGAAGTAATCAGTTACAACAATGGCAAAGAGGCCGTGGTTTCCGTCATCCTTGACACGACAATTGACCTAAACTTCGATAAAACTGGCGAGTTGTTTGGATTTGCTGGTTGTAACCATTATGCGGCTTCTTATGAAGCTGCGGCTGGTGCGTTCACTTCAGGCCCAAGCATAAAAACGGATGTTGTTTGCAGTGATCCTGAAGGCATTATGGAACAAGAGGCGCACTATTTGGCAGCGTTGGCAACGGCCGTAACCTATACAATTGACGGTACTACGATGAATATGCGCACAGCGGATGGCGCAACGGCGCTTAATTTGCAAAAAATTCAAGCCGAAGAAGCGCCTGTAGAAGGATCACTCGATGATATGTTGGGCAATCTCGAATACAGCAGTGAATTTACCGAATCTAGCACAGCACTGTTGGTAGATGGCGTGTATCGCGAAGCGGCTGCCCCTGATTCAGCGGCTGAAACCGTGATTACGCTGACTGATTTTGGTGATATCGGTGTGTTGAACGACCAACCAACTATTGCGCTTGTCCTCGTAACGGATGCTGGTGGCAGCGGCACATTTTACACGCTGCATGTGGTGCAAGATGTTGAGGGTGAACCCGTTGATGTGGCTGCAATCATGTTGGGAGATCGTATCCAAATCCATTCGATTAACATTGAAGAAAACCAAATATTTGTCGATATGCTTGCCGCTGGCCCGGACGATCCGCTTTGTTGTCCAACCCAGCAAGTTGTCAACACCTATGAATTACAAGATGGCGTTTTGGTTGAAACATCAAGTGAGGTCATCGGGTCAGTTGAAAGTGAAGTTGAAGGCACGCCTGATGAAGCTGAGGATGATGCGGCTGTGTCTGGTGAAACGGCCGTTTCGGGCATGATCACAAATATCAACAACGCGCTCATTCAGGAAGGTGCCATTGCCAAAATCCAAATTCAAGATACCTCCCTGGCAGATGCCCCCGCAACCGTTATGGGTAGGCTAACTATCGAAAATCTAGAGCAGTTCCCACTATTTTACCAGGTTGCCTATAATGCTGATGAAATTATAGACAATCACACCTATACCATGTCGGTGCGTATAGAAACGGCCGATGGCACCCTCTTATTTATCAACGACACAGCTATTCCTGTAATCACAAATGATAATCCGACAGAAAATGTAGAAATTCCTGTCATTGAAATAAGTGGTTAACTAGCCTTTGTTTTTCTTGTCAAGTGACGATTTAATTGGTATGTTATTGTTCAGTTTTGACATGTGTCCATTGGATTCTTAAAAAAGTAGGCTTGACCTACATCCTAACCATACAAATTAT
Source organism: uncultured Ardenticatenaceae bacterium (assembly GCA_964350725.1). Taxonomy (GTDB): domain Bacteria; phylum Chloroflexota; class Anaerolineae; order Promineifilales; family Promineifilaceae; genus JAACFF01. The sequence goes on from CAYGMR010000018.1 coordinate 24,579, forward strand.
CAAGATAAGTGAGGTAAATAATGACAGACGAGTTGGAAAAATTTGAAGGAGCTGAAGCTTTAGACGAAATGGGTGATGTTGCTGAAGTTATGGGTGCGATTGATATGGCCGAAGGCATCGAAGAACTTGCCGACGCTGCAATTATCGAAGAGGCTAGCAAAGAAGAATTAATCGCTGGTGTCGCAGATGTAACATCTGGCGAAGATGATCTGGCAGTGGCTGAACGCATGGCCGTTTTGAGCGACATCGTGGCCGAAGCTGGTGTCGACGACGTGTTGGAAGGCGCAGCCCTTATCTCTGAATCAGAAGATATTGAAGTTTTGAGTGCTGTGTTAGGTTTAGCCAGTGAAGAAGATCTCGCTTGGAGCATGGATTTGGGTGCTGTCGCTGGGCAGTTGCTTGTTGTCGGGGATGTGATTGCTGACCTCGAAATGCCAGTCTTGGCTGCCTTTTTAAATCAGAAAGGACACGAACTGCGCGATATGGCAGCTAACAGCATTTTCCACTATGCCGCCTTACGTGGCGTTTCACAGGCTCTGGGTGACGCGGGCGCGGATGTGGGTGCATTAGGAGCCAATGAAATGGCAGAAGGGTTGACACGCATGGAAGTTGCTGATGATTTGGCTGTTGGCAGCGAGCTCATGGCAGAAGTTGGCATGGTCGAAATGGAAGTTGGTTTAGAAGAATTGGTTATTTCTGAAGAATTGGATGATGTTGCCCGTGATATAGCTGCTGAAGGTGTTGCTGATATTGCTGTCGGTGCATCCGAATTGGGTGCCTCTGATGTTCTGCACACTGGTGCAGAGATTGTAGTTGACGAA
>CAYGMR010000019.1:0-541 GCA_964350725.1 uncultured Ardenticatenaceae bacterium
ACCCAGGTTATAATCTGGACAACCAGCCGGTGGTGGGCATTAGCTGGTATGAGGTTGTAGCTTATGCTAATTGGCTGGCGACGAAAACAGGTAAATCGTATCGATTGCCGACAGAAGCGGAATGGGAACGGGCGGCACGGCATACCGACGGCCGTATCTATCCCTGGGGTAATGAATGGCAAAAAGACCGCGCCAATTCCAAAGAAATGGGCATTGAGTGTACCACTCCAGTCGGTGTTTTCCCCGGCGGCGCGGCCGTTTGTGGTGCAATGGACATGAGCGGCAACGTTTGGGAATGGTGCCAGACACGCCGGCGTGATGAAAATGGGAAGGATTACCCACCTATTTGGCAAAATGATGGCCGTGAAAATCTGGTCGGTGATAGTTCTGTTTATCGCGTTTTTAAAGGCGGATCATGGTATGGGGATAAAAAGTGGCTCCCGGCCTCCGTGCGCCACTGGGACGATCCGTACAGCGGGTACGACGTCAGGGGTGTGCGGTTGGTTGTGTCCCCGTTCATCTCTGCCCTCTGAAACCTCTG
>CAYGMR010000019.1:551-25084 GCA_964350725.1 uncultured Ardenticatenaceae bacterium
TACAGCACGAAAGCGGTGGGATTATCACACGCTGCATGAGACCTATCGAATATACCGAATGGTTGGTAAAGTGAGTCACCTGGACGGACTGCGGCGCAAGCCGTCGGCCGAAGATGGTCGGAGAGCCGGATGCGGGAAATCCGCACGTCCGGTTCGATGAGGGGATGCAGGAAACGTACAGCAATGCAACGCGCCTGCGTCCTACTCTACATACCCCCAGCATTGACCTCGCGCTTGCGCGATCGACCAAAAATGTATGGTAGGGGTCAGGCAAGCGGGAAATGTGTGGGGCCAAAACAAACGGCCTGGTCTCCCGCTTGCCTGACCCGCGTGCGGCCAACACATCTGTTTGCCGACACGGGCGCGGCGATTGTTGGGTTAGCGCCTTGGTGAAATCAAAACGCCATTTGCAAGCGCCGCGCCCCTACCCTTCATGAATTAATTGGCACTGCACAGACAAAAATTATGTTAAAAGTGGTTGATTGTCCATGATGGTTGTGTTTACAATAGGCAGAATCCGTTTTTGAGGTGTGCGCGGCGTTGTTCTTGTTGACACACAGCAGGCACGGTCAGGAGACACGGCCTTAAGCTTTAGTGGACAGCAACAAAAGCTCCGGGGCTGCGTTATCGAGAGAGAGAAAAGTCTATTGCATAAACGATCTATCCATTTAATTTTGCTGCTCTGTGCTGCCTTGTGGACAACCTTAGCCACCACAGCCTGCCGCGACGCCGAGAGTGATGAACTGCAGGGTGATATTCTGTTATGGCACAGTTGGGACGTCAGCGGCACAGAGACGCTGGCACGTTTGACTGAAGAGTTTGAAGCGATTCACCCCGCAACGCATGTGGTTACTATTGGAGTGCCCCCCGATGACCTGCTCAACGGTTATAAAAATACAGCGCGGTTGGGACTGGGTCCCGATTTGTTGTTGGCGCCTAATCCGTGGATTCCTGAATTGGTTGCTGAGGATTTGATACGGCCGTTGCCGCCCCAGGACCTCGAAACCTTTGAATTTATCCCCGCTGCCGCCGACACCCTCATTTACGAAGGTAACAGCTACGGCTTGCCGCTTACGATGTCACCCATAATGCTGTATGTCAATACAGAGCTAGCGCCACAGCCAGTAGCTACGCTCGATGAATTATTGGCAGCGGCTGGTGCTGAAAAAACCGTGGGCCTCAATATCAACTTCGACGCCGCTTATTGGGGCATTCAGACGATGGGAGCGGGCCTTTTCAGTGAAGATGGCGTCCTTCAACTGAACGCTAGTGGTTTGGAAGCATGGTTGAATTGGTTGGCAAAAGCGCGTGAAACACCCGGCATGATCCTCACGCGTGATGATGCTGTGTTATACCAGATGTTTACCGAGGGTGAATTGGCCTATTACATCGCCGTGCCAGAACAGCTGCCCGAATTCCGTGAATTGTTAAACACGCAAAATGAGGATGGTGAACTTGTTGAGAGAGTTGCCATCTATCCATTGCCCGCAGGTGATGAAGGCGAGGCTGGCCCGATTATGGTCACAGAGTCATTTTTGTTCAGTCCGGCTTCAACAGCGCAGCAAGCAGAAACGGCGTTGGCGCTGGCCAGTTTTTTAACGAGCGCTGAACAGGGCACCGAACTCATGCGTGCGCTCGAATTGGCGCCGGCTAGCCGCGAGACGCGTGTCAATTCACGCATTTACCCGGTTTCATCCAGCGTGTTTCTGCAGGGGGAAACGGCCGTTGCGCTGCCCGCCGAATTAGACAGTGAATTATGGTTGCTGGCCGGGAATGCCATGATTACGGCCGTGATGTCTGGCGAAATGGAGGCCCAAGCGGCCATGTGCCAATTTGGCCGAACCCTCAGTGAAGAAAGCGAGTTGGAAGTCGATTTGACAGGCTGCCCGGGGGAGTCCTATGAATGAGGAAACCATCAACAGCGATATAATCCTTGATCAATTGTGGGCCGTATTTGTCGCCCTGCAACGGCCGATTATCCAGCGGCAGTTAATCGTTTTATTGGCTGCATTTGTGTTGACATGGGCGTTGGCAAAACTCCTTAAACGGCTTTTTGCCGCGTCACTTGTGCGTCTTGGCCAACAGCGACCTTACTTGAAAGCGATCGACACATTATTTTGGCCGCTGTTAATGCTGCTTGTGATCCTGGTGGTGCGGTTTGTTTTCGGGATGGTGGGCTATACGACAGGGCTTATCAGCGGGTGGCTGTGGTTGTTGTGGTTGTGGCTGGCATACAATCTGTTGTTGCTGTTGCTGTATGGGGCTTTTAGTGAAAAAGGGGTACGTCCGTTGCACCGCTACATTATGCGCCCGCTCTTTGCCTGGATCATTTTCAGCACTTTGGTCGGCAGCTTGGTTGAACTGACCGCAATGGGTGGTATACAGCTCTTTACTTTATTAGATGCCCCGATTACCTTGCTGCATTTGTTTAATGCATTGGTGCTGCTGTATATCTTTTACATCGTATCCTGGTTTGCTGAGCCAGCTATTCGTCGCGCTTTGTCAACCAGCACCGAGGCTGATCCCGGTGTGATCCATTCTGTCACGACCTTGACACGCTATGTCATTATCAGCCTCGGATTTCTGGCTGCGCTTGGCTCGCTGGGCTTAAGCTTAACCAGTATTGCTTTTATCGCCGGAGGTCTCTCTGTGGGAATTGGCTTCGGTATGCAAGACATTATCGCCAACTTTATCAGCGGCATCGTCTTGCTTTTTGAACAAAGCCTGCGCCCTGGCGATATGATTGATGTCGATGGTGAATTCGGGACTGTCGAAAAACTCAATATTCGCTCGACTGTCTTGCGCACGCTGTTGAATGTGGAATTGATCGTGCCCAATCAAACCTTTTTAACTTCCAAGGTACGCACGTTTACCAAGAGTGACCATATGATTCGTCTGCGTATTCCTGTAGGAGTGGGCTATGACAGCGATCCTGAGCAGGTGCGGGCACTCCTGCTGGAGGCGGCTGCGCAGCAGCAAGATGTGTTGAGTTTGCCCGCACCAGTTGTTTTGTTTACCGGTCTTGGTAATTCCACATTGGACTTTGACCTGCTTGTGGCAATTAATGTCCCGCAGAGAATGCCGCAGGTGAAAAGCGATCTCTATTTCATCCTGTTCAAGACACTGACTGAGCATGATATCGAAATCCCTTTCCCGCAGCAAGATGTGCATTTGCGTTCGGGTTGGGAGCAAATCTCGTCCAAGCAGGATATTGCCGCGGATTAACGCGGATTGTCACGGATACCGAAACAATTCTTTCGTTTTCATAAAAATCGACCTACAAAACCATCCATAGAAACGTTCTATACCCTTCAATCGAAAAATAGAATGGTGTGTATGATCAATGACACTTACTGCATTGACGCCGCTCGCCTATATTTAAGATAAGCTGTAATTAAGTGAAGTCGTAATTAAGCAGCTTGTTTTGAAGGGCATATGAGGCTAACAATGGATGCGCAAATTGAAGAATTGGCAACGCAGCAGGCAGATATTTGTCGTGTGTTTGCAAATCCCAAGCGCATTTTGATCTTGTGGATGTTAGCTGATGCGGAAAAGTCTGTAGGTGAAATTGCAACGGCCGTAAACACATCCCTCCAAAACACATCCCAACACCTTCGCATTATGAAAAAGAAAGGCATTTTATGCACACGGCGTGATGCACAAACTATCTATTACCGTATCAACGGGGATGACCGCGCCCAAATCTGTCAACTCCTGGTGCAAGCTCACCAGAAGAAAGTCACGATCAGGGATTGAAGGGGTTTTCGTAAGCCCAAAAATTACAGAAATCTCTGACTATTCAATTAAACGACTAACGGACTATGAGGAGGTCTACGATGACTGTAGCAACTATGGATTTAACGGCTATTCAAGCCGCAAAGGTGATTGATGCACGCGGCAGTGCCTGTCCAGGGCCACTGCTTGAAGCCAAGAAAGGTATCGGTGCAGTGAAGCCGGGAGAAGTGTTAGAAATTTGGTCTGGGGACCCTAAAACCAAAGACCTGTTACCCAAATGGGCTAGCAAAGTTAACCAGGAATATTTGGGCTTTATGCCTGCCGCCGGATATGACCGCATATTTATCAAACGTATGCGCTGACATCTTTCTAGAAACTTATTGTAGGGCGATTTGGTAAATCGCTAGAACGAATTACCAAATCGTTCTATATGAAAGGTTGTGATCAATGGCAGATGAAGCGAAGACACCGAATTATAAAATTTTGATTTTAGCCACGCTGTCTGGCGGTTATGCAGGGGCTGATTCTGTGGGGCAGTTGCATACCGATTACCCGGCAAATGTGTATATCTTACCTGTCGTCTGTCCGGCAATGTTCCCCGAAGATTTTTATATACGTGCTTTTGAACGCGGGATTGATGCGATTTTGGTGATGTACAGTGGCACAGACTGTCCTTACAAGGGGGGCGCCGAACGCACGGCCGAAATTATCAACCGCGTCTATCCGCTGATGCAAGCGCGGGGCATTGACACACGACGGCTGCGTTTGACGGCGATATGTACAGTGTGTACACGGCCGTTTCTCAACGAAGTCAACAATATGAACGAGGTGTTGGCTGAGATTGGTCGTGTGTGTGCGGAAATGACGGCCGTACCCCAACCAGAATTGGTGGCTGCATAAAAGAGGAGACGGGAAATCATGCAAGTGAACGACCTACAAGTAGATGCTTTGGTTGTTGGCGGCGGCATTGCCGGTATGCAAGCCGCATTGGATTTAGCCGACCAGGGCTATCATGTCGCCTTGGTGGAAAAAGAAGCCAGCATCGGCGGCAAAATGATCGCCTTGAGCAAAGTGTTCCCGACCCTCGACTGCTGCAGCTGCATCACCACCCCCAAAATGTCGGCCGTTGCCCACCATAAAAACATCCAATTGTTTACTTATTGTGAAGTTGAGGCTGTGCAGCAAAATGGACATAGTTTCAAGGCACAAGTTAAACAAAAACCGCGTTATGTGATTGAAGAAGATTGCACTGGCTGCCGCCATTGTGAATATGCCTGCCCGCTGGATTTGCCGTCGGCCTTTGACATGGGCCTGGGTGCGCAGCGTGTGATCCGGGTGCCTTTCTCAACGGCCGTTCCCCAAAAAGCCGTGCTCGATATGGAATATTGCATCTTATGTGGCAAATGTGAACAAGCGTGCCCTGATAACTGCATCGACTTCACCCAAACCGCGCAAGATTTTGTGATTGAAGCCGGTGCTGTCGTGTTAGCTACCGGTTTTGAATTGACCCCCACTGACGCCAAAGCGGAATACGGCGGCGGAAAACTGCTGAACGTCGTTGATGCCCTCACCGTTGAACGGCTGCTCGCGCCCACCGGCCCCTATGGCCATGTGTTACGGCCGTCTGATGGCAAAGAGCCAGAATCAATTGCCTATGTGCAATGCGCCGGATCGCGTGACAAGACGCTGGGCATTGAATATTGCTCGCGCATTTGCTGCATGTATGCCATCAAACAGGCGATGCTGCTTTCTGGGGCGCTGCCGTTGGCTGATATTACCATTTACTATATGGATATTCGCACCTTTGGCAAAGGGTATGAGCAGTTCTATCAAAACGCACGTGCGATGGGCATTGAGTTTGTCAAGGGCAAAGTGGCGCGTATCACTGCCGATGACGACCATAATCCGCAAGTGCGTGTGGAACTGATTGATGATGGGTCGCGGGTGGTTGAACAGCCCCATGACCTGGTGGTGCTGTCGGTGGGCATGATCCCCAGCTTCAACCCGCAACTTATTTATGATGTACCGATTGCAGCGTCCGATGGATTTGTCGCGACGCCTGCAGCCAATCTTTCTCCCTGTCTCACTGGCCGTCCCGGTGTCTTTGTGGCGGGGACGGCCGCTGGGCCGATGGACATTGTCGATTCGATTATTATGGCCGGGGCGGCGGCAGCGGAAACGGCCGCCTATCTGGAAGAGCAGCGACAAGTGGAAGATAACGGCCGTTTCGCCATTCCGTTACCTGTAAGAGAGTTGAGCTATGCCTGACAAAGAACCGATTCGTGAAGAAGAAGAAATTCGCATTGGGGTCTATACCTGTCAATGTGGCGGCAACATTGGTGATGTCGTGCGCTGTACGGCCGTTGCGCAAGCTGCGGGTGAGTTTGCCGATGTTGTTGTCTCACGCGAAGATATGTCGATGTGTTCCGACGCCGGGCAGGCCCTAATTGAGGCCGATATCAAAGAACGCGGCGTGAATCGCGTGGTGATCGGCGCTTGTGCGCCCTCGCTGCACGAACAAACTTTTCGTGGCACGGTGGCGCGTGCCGGTCTGAATCCCTATTTTTACCATCATGTCGGTTTGCGTGAGCAGGCGAGTTGGGTGCATCATGACGATCCGGTTGGTGCGACCAGCAAGGCGCTGCGCTTAATGTCTGCTGGCGTGGCGAAGGCGCGCCTGCTCGATCCGTTGGAACCGATCCGACTAGAGGCCCATCAGCACGCATTGGTGATTGGCGGCGGCGTAGCCGGCTTACGCAGTGCCTTGGACATCGCTCGGCGCGGCATCAAAGTTACCTTGATCGAAAAATCACCCTTCCTGGGCGGCCACATGGCGCAGTTGGAAACGGTTTTTCCAACTGGCGAAAACGCGCGCCAGTTACTCGATGAGCTGATACAGAAAGTCGTGGCACATCCAAATATTACGGTTTACACCTATGCGGAACTGGTCGCTGTCAAAGGCTATGTGGGTGATTTCCAGGTGCAAATTCGCCAGCAATCGCGTGGCATCAGCGACGCTATAGCAGAAAAGGTTTTAGCTGCCGATATGCCGACTGTGCCGGATGAATTTAATTATGGGTTGAGCGAACGCAAAATTATTTATCGCGCTTATCCTGGTTGTTACCCGGCTACACCGGTGGTCGATTGGGCCAATTATGTGGATGGCTGTGTGCTGGTTGATGAACGGCCGTTGCATCTACAAAACAACCCACGCACCTTCGACTTAACTGTCGGCGCGGTGGTGGTTGCCACTGGTTTTCGTCCCTACGAACCCCATCAAGGTGAATATGGGTTTGGTGATTTGCCGCAAGTGATGACGCTGCCACAGTTGATTCGTTTGCTGGCGTTGACGGATCCGGGTGACCCTTTGGAATGGCACGGCCGTTGCGTGCGTAATATTGCGCTCATCCATTGTGTTGGCAGCCGCCAGCTAGACGGCTTAAATCCGCCACAGCCTGATGGACAGGTCAATAATTATTGTTCACGGGTTTGCTGCACTGCCACACTGCAAGCCGCCAACGAACTGCGCCAACGTTATCCCCAACTCAATATCTTCGACATTTACGAAGATATTCGCACTTATGGGCGCGGACACGAGGCGTATTACACGCAGGCATCAAAAAATATGGTGCGTTTTTTACGTTTCCATGATGACGAACTGCCGCAGGTTACGGCCGCACCCCCCGAAGACGATTACCCCTTACTGGTGCACGTAAAAGATTATTTGACCTGGGGTGAGGAAATGGAACTGCCGGTTGATCTGGTGGTGTTGGCGGTGGGTATGATGCCCAATCCTGTGGATGACATCATCAAACTGCTCAAAGTTGCGCCTGGCACGGATCGCTTTTTGTTGGAAGTGCATCCTAAACTGCGACCGGTGGAAACGGCCGTTGCTGGGGTCGTGCTTGCTGGTACCGCGCAAGGACCCATGAACATTCAAGAAAGCTGCGCGGCGGCTTCAGCTGCTGCCGCCAAAGTTGCCACATTATTGAGCCAGGGACAGGTCGAACTAGAGCCATTTGTGGCGCTGGTTAACGCCGAACGTTGTGAAGGCAGCGGTGAATGTGTCAAGGCTTGTTGTTATGAGGATGCCATCACCTTGCAAACTGTCGTAGTGAATGGCAGGCAGCAAGATAGAGCTGTCGTCAGCCCAGCCAATTGTGTCGGTTGTGGGGTGTGTGTCAGTGCTTGCCCTAACCGTGCTATTGACTTGCAAGGCTGGAGCCTCGACCAATATGATGCCATGATCGACGCTATCACCGCAGATGTTTTGCCTGAATTGGAGTATGCCTGATGAGCAGTAAACGTGAAGATGCTAAAAAGAGAGCCATTTTTCTTAAGCGGCTGCGCGAACAGCATAAAGCAACGGTTACCAATGCCCAGATGCTGCTAAAAGCACAAAAAGCGACGCGACGTGAGATTTGCAAACCGATGCGCGATGAACCTAAAACCGTGCCCGAAATTGCTGAATCAACCGGCTTGCCGGCGCATGAAGTGCTCTGGCACATCACCGCCATGAAGAAATATGGTCTGGTGGTGGAAACCGGTATGTGTGGTGAATATTACCGCTATCAACGCGTAAAGGATGGTCAAAAATGAGCACACGTGTTGACCCAGACTTATTGATCAATCTCAAGGATTATGGCGCAGTGGGCGCGGAAAAATGCTTCAACTGCGGCACTTGTACGGCTATGTGTCCGCTGACGAGCGATGAGCACCCGTTCCCGCGCAATATGATTCGCCTGGCGCAAATGGGTATGCAGGATCGTTTGCTAGAAAGCACCGATCCCTGGTTGTGTTATTACTGTGGTGATTGTGCCTCTACTTGTCCGAAGGAGGCGGAGCCGGGCGAGACGATGATGGCTTTGCGGCGCTGGCTGACGGCGCAATATGATCCCACGGGTTTGAGCGCGGAATTGTATACATCAGAAACGGCCGTAATCAAAACGATTGTGCGTATTGGTTTGATCGTGTTGGCCTTTTTTCTCGGCTATCACATTCTCACAGGTTTTGACAATATCGTCACCGACTCTGTGCAGTTGAATACATTTGCGCCGGTGATGGTGGTGTGGGCACTTGTTTTGTTACATGGTTTCCTGCTCTTTTGGCGCATGATTCGCGGCGTTTTCAGTATGGGCAAACATGTACTCGCACCGCTCACGGCTAAAACAAAAATCCCACTGCGTATTTACATAGCGACCTTGCCGGTGTATGTGGTCAATTTTTTCAGCCAAAAGCGTTGGCGCGATTGTAGTGACGATCGCAGTCGTTGGTTCAAACATCTGCTGTTGGTATCAGGCTACATCACCATGCTGGTTTTGATTATGGGCTTTCTCTGGTGGTTCCAAACGGACAATTTATACCCAATCTGGCATCCGCAGCGCTGGCTGGGTTATTACGCGACCATTGTCTTGCTCTACACATCATCTGAAGCATTGTGGGGACGCTGGCGCAAAAAAGAACAGCTGCATCGATTCTCGCAGCCTACGGATTGGATTTTCCCAGCCTTTATTTTGGTGGGCACAGTGACCGGAATTTTTGTCCACATTTTCCGCTATGCAGGTTGGGTTTGGCCGACCTACATCATTTATGTGATTCATGTGATGGCGATGGTGGCGATGCTCGATACGGAAGTGGGTGTTGGCAAGTGGGCGCATCTATTTTACCGGCCGTTGGCGATCTATTTGGAAGCTATCAAGGTGCGGGTGCGTGCAGAAGAATTGGCATCTGATTGGGTGCCGACAAGTATGGATTGATTATGTGAGTAGTGCAAGGCACGGGGTTATGACAAGGCGGAAATAACGCAACAGTTTGTAGTAGCCGCTTTAGCGGTTAAACGAACGGCTGAAGCCGTCACTACAAACCAACGTGTTATTTATGCCTAGTCAATTAAAGATTATGCATCTCGTGCCATACACTACCTGATAGGAGATGAAATCATGAGTGAAAATGGAAATAGCAAGATGGTGGTCGTTTGCAACCATGCGGACGCACCACATGTGATGCCTACGCTGATTATGGGCGCCTCTGGGGTGGGGATTGGTGATGATGTGATATTGTTCTTTTGCCCAGGTGGAGCCACTGCACTGGTCAAGGGTGAATTGGAAAAGATTCGCGACAAACATCTGAAGGGTTTGCCGGACCCGGTACAGCTTTATGATGACATTATGGCCGAAGGCGGCCGTGTCATTTTGTGTGAACTGGCACTGGAAAACAAAGATATTGCCGTAGAAGATGTGCGCGAAGGCGTAGAAATCATGAGTGCACCTTCGTTCTTGTTGGATGCACAGGGTGCTGGACTATCGTTGGTTTTCTAAATACTGAAAAGTTCGTTTATGTAAAACCAGACAAGGTTCTAGAGACCTGTCTGGTTTCTTTATTGGTGGGATAAGTGAAATGAAAATAGCAGCCGTGACAAATGATGGCAAAACAATTAGTGCGCATTTTGGACGTGCTACAAAATACGCGATTTTTTCTGTTGAAGATGGGCAAATATTGACTCGGGAATTGCGTGATAAGGCGGGACATCGTGATTTTGCTGGTGAGGAACACCACGATCACGACCACGACCATGAGCATGGCCATGGCCACGACCGTCACTCGGCTGAAAAACACCAGCGCATGATGGCAACAATCACGGATTGTGAGGTTTTGTTGGCACGCGGCATGGGGCAAGGTGCCTATAATGGCCTGGTGCAGATGGATATTAAGCCCATCTTGACGGATATTGCTGATGTGGAAACGGCCGTTACGGCCGTCATCGAAAATAAAATTGTCAATCATATGGAGCGGCTGCATTAATATGATGAGGCACAAGTTCCGCAGCATCTGGCTTTTCATTCTTTTAACAACTTGCCTAATGGGTCGTCTGCCGGTTTTTGCGCAAGAGGCAGAACCGGCAGAGCCAGTTGTGCAAGCCGTTTTGTTTTATTCGCCTACCTGTCCGCATTGTCATGAAGTCATTACCAACTTCTTGATTCCATTGCTAGATGAATATGGTCCGCAGCTGGAAGTGTTGGGTATTGACACTTCAACTGAATCAGGCAGCTATTTGTACAACGCGGCGGTAACTGCTTATCAAATTCCACAGAATAGAATGGGGGTGCCGACGCTAATTGTTGCAGATACGGTTTTGGTCGGTGGGTATGAGGTTCCAGAACTGTTTCCAGGCATCCTTGAGGCCGGTTTAAAGGCAGGTGGGATTGGTTGGCCAGAGATACCTGGTTTGGCTGAAATCGTGGTTGATTTGTCGCCCTCTGCGGTGCCGACTCAATCTGAAGCAGAGCCGCTGCCGACAGTCACGACCGCCACAGATGGGGTTGTAACCAGTGCGGAGACGGCGGAAACGGCCGTTGCTACCCATACACCCATACTTACAGCCACAGCCACCCCAGAAGCCCCAGTTTTGCCTCTATCTGAGATAGATTCGGCACAAATCGATTCCGAAACAACCCAAAACCCGCCAGCGGATCCTGCTGGATTTGCCTTGGGTTGGTTTGTGTTGTTAGGCCTTGTGGTTGTGATGCTGTTTGCTGTTTGGAAAATCATACGTAATTGGCCGTATAGGGCAACTGCTGGTGATACACAAGCAGGGCCCACGCAGTGGCCCACTTGGTGGGGCAGCGTTATGTGGCTGCTCGTGCTGCTTGGGCTGGGGGTGTCTGGTTATCTGGCCTATGTTGAAGTGACACACGTAACGGCCGTATGCGGGCCAATCGGCGAGTGTAATATTGTACAAAGCAGCCCTTATGCGACACTTTTGGGTATACCGGTGGCTTTATTTGGTATGCTTTTTTACCTGGCAGTGGGTGTGCTCTTATGGGTAATGACATCCGGTGGCACTTGGCAGGATACGGCCGTATGGGCACTTGTGGGGTTAACAGCAGTGGGTGTGCTTTTTTCTATCTATCTCACATGGCTGGAACTAATGGTGATTCGGGCTATATGTGCCTGGTGTTTGACGTCGGCTGTTGTTACGGGGTTGATGTTATTATTGACCACATGGCCACTGGGGAAACGGCCGTTAGTGCTGACGATTAAATAATATACGGAAGTGCATCGTCAGCTTAGAGGAACGGTAAGGAAACAACTTTGTTGTCTTATTAAATTTCCGTTCCTTAGCCATCAGCACCGCGTCGGGTCATGTGTAACAAATCTACATTGGATGGATGATGCACGAAACTCCAAAATGCTTCTTGCGGGCGGTTAGGCTTTTCCAAACTACGCCGGATCATATACACCATACGCTTTAACTCAAAGCCAGCAATCGGCACAAAAACAACCTTGCCCTGTGCCGCAGCCCAAGATGCCGCCACCGTAGACACAAACGCGACGCCATATCCCGCTTCCACGGTGCGTACAATTGCCTCGGCGTTGCCTAACTCCAAAAATACGTTTAAATCGTCCAGGGAGATGTCGTGGCGAGCCAATTCGGTGAGCAAGACCCGGCGTGTGCCGGAATTAGGTTCACGCATGAGCATAGGTTCTGACAAAAGCGTTTCCGGTTCAATCATTTGGCGTAATGCCCAGGGATGATTAACGGGCGCAATCAAAGCAATGTGATCGGTGAAAAATTCCTGGCATTCAAATTCCTCATCACACAAATCATAGCTGCTGACAACGGCCAGGTTGGCTGCTCCTTCCAGCAGCCGTGGAATGACATGTTCTGGCGTGCAACCTAAAATTTTCACCTGAACAGCCGGATACCGCTGGCGAAATCGGGCGGCTAACTGCGGCAAAATATATTTTCCGGCTGTTGTAGAACAAGCGATCCGCAGTTCTCCCACGATTTTCTGTTGCAAAGAGGTCATCATCTCTTGCATTTCTAACGACTGATGAATTAATTTATGCGCCCAGGGTAAAAGTAGACGCCCTGCTTCCGTAAGACGTAGTGTGTGTCCAGACCGGTCAAATAATTCACTGCCTAATTCTTGTTCGAGCATTTTAATGCGGTGGCTAATTGTGGGCTGTGTGAGATGCAAATGTTTGGCAGCTTTTGAAAAGCTGAGGTTTTCCGCAGCATAAATGAATGCCTCAAGTTTGGTTAGTTCTACCATCGGTTAACTCCATACTTGATTTTACCATATGACAACGGCCGTTACGCCCCATATTCAATCACACCCAAAACCTGTAACCAGGGCGGCTCATCGAATGGATTGCGTTCCATGTGCATGCCCGCATTTTGCATCACTTTTTGTGACGCAAGATTATCGTATTCAGTTGTGGCGATGATGTGGTGCAGGTTTAGCTTGTTGAGCGTGTAATCGATCAGGGCACGCGCCACTTCTGTGCCATAGCCTTGTTTTTGATGCCCCGCGGCAATCGTCCACATCAGACCCATTTCGACCAGTGCGCGCCCCCCTTGCTGGCCGCCAAAATAAGGAAAAACACCTAAAGCAGCCACATAGGGAACCAGTCCGCAAGTTCCGATTAATGCGCCATTGGCTTTTAATGTGACGGCGCGATCGCCGTAGGGTGGTTGGTCCAGCCGGGCAAGTTGCTGATGGTTGAGGCTGCACCAGTGGATGTAGGTTTGTTTGGTGGCTAATTGTTCTGTTGGACTTTGATCGGTATCGACCCAGCCGATGGATAGGGCATTTTGGTGGGCTGTGATGGTGTCGTTGGGAGTAAACGGCCGTATTAACAAGCGCTCTGTTCCTAATTTAGGCATTGATCGCATAAAACATTTCCTCTTGCAATATAATGTTCACGTAATATCAATCATTTTGATAAGAAGGATTATGATAGTTAGGGGAGGTAAGCAAAATTCTCTCCATCTTGGACCCACAGAACCGGCTCCTCCCCGGAGGCCATATACCAAAGTGTATGCTCATCCTGACCGACATAGAGCTCATATTCTCCGTCTGGATGTGTATACAAAGCTGGCCGTAAAAAGATAGGTTGTGGTGTCAGTGTTGGTGTAGGATTGGGCTCGGCAGTGATTGCAGCGACATCAATCCCCGCATCTTCTAGCGTTGTTATTTCTCCAGTTCGCCAATTGAGCGCTAATGTTTGAGCCTGATCCTCACAATAATCATCTAGCAGACAACCTGCCGCGAATGGATGATCTCCTTCATATTTTACAGTTTCAGTAATGATTTCAAAGTCCATGCGAAAAATCGGCAACCAATCATCATGCCAATTGGTGGCACAATTCCTGGTAGCATTGCAAATGCGGTGATCAAAAGCTGGGTCTGAGACCAATACGCTTTTTTCACCAGTCTCGCTGTTGACTTTGATGATTTCACTGGATTGATCAAAAGTGTATTGAAGCACACCATCGATACGCTCAAATTCAAATGCGCGGTGTCTGAAGAGGACATGCGTCCCATCCGGTGTCCAAATTGGGGTTGAATCGAACTGTTTATCACCGTCAGATTGTGGTAAAAAGACAAAATCCAGTTCTGCGTTGTAGCCCCAGACCCACCTATTTGCTTTTTCAAGCGTACTCGCAGAGATAACAAAGGCTGTACGTTGCGCATTCCAGGTCAAATTACCTGCATAGCCCAGCCATTCGACGTTCCAATTGTCTCGAATTGGAGAGAGCGTATGCAGATCGATTACGCCAATATCACCGCCATCCGAACCTAACGCAAAAAACAAGGCTTTCCCGGTGGGAAATTCATTTCCAATGGCTTCATTTCCGCGCTTAATGAGCGTATCAGTTTGTCGATCGATAACAGTTTGCCATGAAATTGCTCCAATTGTATATGCAAAATAACGACGATTGAGAAAAAACATGAATTGGCGGCAAGGAAACATGCCGTCATTGCTTTCACGGTTTGCTATTTTATCTTCATCGTAACATTCAGAAGGCAGTACGATAGTTTCAACATCTGGATGATTAATATAGAAATCATAGGCTACAATAGCTATCGTTTCTTCATCATTTGTCGGTAAGAAGATCGCCGAAGGGCGATCATCAGGTGAGACACGTCCAACACGCTGCCCATCAGGCGAGAGTGCAAACAGCTTCATTGTATCATAGGTTGGATAACCGCTTTGACTTATTATAAACCCTGAAGATGAATTAAAAGGATTCTCCTGAGGACTAGTGAACAGAACAACATTGTGTAGGAGATCGTGCTCGGCTGTTTGGAATTGTTGCGGTTCAATTGTCCACGTTTGATTAGGGAATGGGGCAACGGGTGTGTTGGTTAATGTGGGGGTGAGCGTGGGCAAAGCGGTAAGGGTTGGGGTTGGTGGAGGTGGGGATGGAGATGTTATTTTGCTTGGCACAGCGGAAACGGCCGTAGCTATTGGTGTAACAGTATTGGTTACTTGAGGTTCGGGCTTGACATTTTGGCAGGCAGCAAGCATCCAATAGATGAATATGCACAAAACCGCAGATTTTGTTACTTGTTTATGATATTGCCACATGTGTTGATATCCCCTTGTCATTACTGTTACCCTATACAAATTTCATCCCCTGTCACCTTTGATGACAGGAAAATAGTGTAAATTGGAGGCTCCAAGAACCCAATTAGGGTTCACCTACAGAAAAAGGAGCCTCCAAATGAACCAATTACAAGAATACCAACAATTGCGCCAAAAACTTGGCATGTACCTTGACAAAGCTAATCGCTGGCAAATCGATAACCTGGCTTTGATAACCCAGGCATTGGTGTTTAGCCCCAATTGTCATCTGAACAATCTAGCGCTGTATCTACCTATTTCCGGCCAACGGGAGAATCTGACACAACGGTTGCGGCGGTTGCTGAAAAATCAGGCAGTAACCCAGGAAACGTGCTACTTGCCGTTAGTTCAGAACCTGTTGCAGCATTGGCCGCATCAGGAAATCAGTTTGGTCATGGATCGCACCGACTTGGGTCAAACCTGGAGCATCCTGATGTTGAGCGCGGCTTATCGCCATCGCACATTGCCTTTGGCCTGGCAGCTATACACTTTCGGCGGAACCGGCTATGAGCAACAAGTGACCTTATTGGAACAAGTTGCACCGCTTTTGCCACCATTGCCCCAACATCGTATCACGTTTTACGGTGATAGTGAGTTTCGCGCCGTGGATTTGCAGATATACTGTCGTGACCAGGGCTGGCATCGGTATGTTGGCCTGAAATCAGACTTGCTCTACTATCAGGTGCCGCAAGGCTGGCAGCCACTGGGGTCGATTCCGATGGAACGCGGCCAACGTCGTTATCTGCACAACATCGTTCTGACCAAAAAACATCAGTTTGGCCCAGTGCATCTACTGGTCGATTGGACGCAGAACCACGACCAGCCCCGTTATTTTGTCTCCGAACAAATAACAGGTCGCTATAGTTGGCGACGAGGACGGAAGCGGTTCTGGATTGAACCGGGATTCCGTGATTGGAAGAGTTATGGTTTCGACTTGGAAGCCAGCAAACTCGACGACCCGGAACGGTTGGCTATTTTGTTGTTAAGCATGGCCATCGCCACCTTGTGGCTGACGGCGTTGGGTCAGTGGGTTGTGACTACTGACCGAGTATCCTTACTGATGGCTAACCACAAACGAGATTAAAGCCTGTTTCGTTTGGGGCGCGATTATGCGCAACGGGCGCTGATTTGTGATTGGCCTTTACCAATTGAGTTTATGGTACGAGATTGACCTGGCATTCTCTGGCCAGTCCCTGGCGTTGTTAGGTCATTACTGCCTGAGTTGCCCTGCTGCACAAGAAGGGACTCCCAATTCGGCACAATGAAACCTGATACCTGGTGACTGAATTGAACTTTGCGGTCACGGCTTTCATGCCGATTGCGTGAAGTTTGCTCAGCAATGCCGCCTACCTGATGGGGCAGCTTCTGCATAAGAAGTTGCATCAACACCTGTCTTGAAGGTCAATTTGTATCGTTTACCAAGCTCAGTTTGATTATTTGATTGTGTTCGTGACGCGAAGCCTTGCTTTGTTGCAAAGCCTCGCAGCTTTGTTAGTTTACCCTGCCCCAATTTCGGGTGACAGGGGATGAACTATACAAATAGTAAAGAAACAAAGGGGAATATACAATCCGGTACGCCGATAATTAACCAATGGTTTACAATTGCGTTATACTTTAGGCAGAACCTTTGTCTGCTGGCAAAACGATAATTTTTAGTGGAGGATAGTTATCTGCAACAACTTGAAGGACGTGTCATCAAAGCTTTGAGCGGCTTTTTTACCGTTGAAACCGAACAAGGCCCCATTATTTCACAAATCCCTGGCCGCCTCAAAAAAGAGTGGCTCGAAACCGACATCGTGGCTCTGGGCGATTGGGTCACCATTTCCCTTACCGAAGAAAATACAGGCATTATAGAAACTGTGGCCGAACGCCATTCAGCCCTATCACGTTCACG
Organism: uncultured Ardenticatenaceae bacterium; assembly: GCA_964350725.1. Classification (GTDB taxonomy): domain Bacteria; phylum Chloroflexota; class Anaerolineae; order Promineifilales; family Promineifilaceae; genus JAACFF01. The sequence goes on from CAYGMR010000019.1 coordinate 17,596, forward strand.
GGTTCAAGCTGATCGCCGTCGTCTCTCATCTGATCGCGAACAGGTCTTGGTGGCGAATCCAGATCAGGTTGTGTTTGTTTTTTCGATTAAAAAACCGCGTCCAAGTTTACGCAAACTAGATCGTTTTTTGGTCGTAGCCGAGAGTAATTATTTACCGGCAATTATTGTGGTGAACAAAATCGATTTAACCAATCTTGATGTCGCTCGCGATGTGTTTCAGGTGTATGAAGATATTGGCTATCGGGTGATTTATACCAGTGCGAATGAAGGTGTTGGGGTTGATGAACTGCGCCAAGAGTTGCAAGGCAAAATTTCAGTTTTGGCCGGTTCGTCTGGTGTGGGCAAATCCAGTCTACTGAATGCTGTTGAACCTGGGTTAGGTCTGAAAGTGCGCGAAGTTAGTGAGGCCACGGAAAAAGGCATGCATACGACGCGTCATGCGGAGATGTTTCCGTTAGAAAGTGGTGGTTATGTGGCCGACACGCCGGGGATTCGAGGGTTGGCGCTTTATGATGTCGAACCAGGTGAATTGGATGCTTATTTTCGTGAGATTGGGCCGCTGGTGGCCAAGTGTCGTTTTAGCAATTGTACACATCAACATGAACCGGGATGCGAAGTGCGCGCAGCCTTAGCCGACGGCCGTCTCTCCCCTGCACGTTATGACAGCTATTTGCGCCTGCGCGAAGAGCATGATCAGTTGGATGATGCGTTGTATTAGGTTAACAGTGGTAATTGGTTTGTTACTTGACGGAGGACGAAGGACAACCGCCCGATTTTCTGTCCTCCGTCAAATAGCTATAAATTTTCTGATGGGTTTTGACGTGCCAGGTAGGTGAGACGGGAGAGCAACGGCCGTAACGAATCAGGCGCCGTCATATCCGTTGTGTGTACTGTATGTGCTTGTTCGGGGGTTTCGACACGCAGCGTGTAGCTGAATTGATCTGCACCTTTGCCTTGTTTATTCAAATTTTCCGGCAAATCAAAAAATTGTGTTTCCTCAATCAACTGTTCCAATGTTGTCGCTTCTTCTGTATCCGGCAATGTTTTTGTATCAACGGCTGTATTAATATTTAGACCCATAAAACCGCCGCTGCGTTCAAAGAAAATTCGCATTTAAGATCTCCTTTAATCAAATAAACCTCTGAAAATGGCTTCTATGATTGCTGTGGGTGAACAGCCGCCCGGTTCGGGCGTGTCATCAGGATCATCGTCATTATCGTCATCTATTGCGATGACAATGCCAACTTCTGCCCAACTATTGCGCACTGCCAGTTGTTCCGGACTGCCCTGGCCATAAAGTTCACCAGCTGTGGTATGGGTTAGGCGTGCTGCGTCCATAAAGTTGGAACTGCTATTGAGCTTGTCACGCAGCGTTACATACCAGATGCGGCCTGCTTTTTCCCAGGCATAACTGCCCAAGGCAACGGCCGTTAAATAAAAAGCACGGTTCGGAATGCCTGAATTGATATGCACGCCGCCATTGTCGCTAGTCGTGTCGACGTAATCGTCCATATGGCCTGGCTGCGGGTCTTTGCCCAGTGTCGGGTCATCATAAGCCGTTCCTGGGGCACTCATCGAACGAATGCCAACCCCATTGACTTTATCTGTGAACAAACCCGCACCAATAATCCAATCGGCTTCCTCTGCTGTTTGGTTGAGGAAACGCTGTTTGACCAGTGAACCAAATACATCGGACATGGACTCGTTTAATGCGCCCGGTTGATCGCGGTATTTCAGCCCTGCTGAAAATTGGGTGACACCGTGGGTTAACTCATGTCCAATAATATCAATGGCAATTGTAAACCGATTGAAAAGACGCTGGTCTGCGGGCAAGTTTTCGTCCCCGTCACCGTAAACCATACGTTCGCCATTCCAAAAAGCGTTGTCATAGCCAACTTTGTAATGCACGGTTGAATCCAGGCGCATGCCATAATTGTCGATGGAATTACGGCCGTATACCTCGTTATACAAATCGTAGGTCGCGCCAGCACCCTCATAAGCCTCATCGACAGCAACATCGCCAGTAGGTGGCTGTCCTTCAGAACGTACTTCTGTTCCTGGCAGCGAGGATCCATTTTTGGCATCAAAGACAATACGTTGTTTATCGGTGGATACGCCTTTGGGAATCTCCGGCGTTTTGCTGCCCGCAACCGCGCGTTGCACGCGCATTTGGCCGCCAACAACTAAGTTTTGGCGCGCCTGCTCTTGTTGTTCCGGAGTGCCGTTTTCAGCAATGGAATGCAGCAAGTGCGGTGGGACAATACAAAATAATGGATGATGCTGGTTACACATGATAAAGCTCCTCTGGATAACACTTCAGCGGTCAGCAATGCATTGAATCAAATCGCGGTTGTTTTGCTGACTGTTGTCTAGTTGTCTAGTACACGCTGGTTCGTAGTGACGGCTTATGAACCTGAAGAAAATAAATCGGTAAACGTCTGGAGTAGGTTTCAGGTTCATTTCAGCGATTCAGCTCATGTTTGATTACCGATCTAATTTGTGAATCGCAATCGGCCGTTTACTGTTGAGTTATTTCCGCCTTGTTGTACTAGTTGTTATTGTACTGAAAATGTGGGTTTAGTAAATGAATAGACGCTATTTTGTCATTTAGCGCGGCTGTGGCTAAGATTATTCTCAATTCATATAAATGATGCGGCCAAAATGATGTTAGATAGTTTGAGAATCAATAAATTAGTTTTTGAAGCGATACTTGATCATTTTCAAGCTGTTTACCCGCAAGAAGGGTGTGGTCTATTAGCCGGGCTGGATGGGCAAGTTAGCCACTGGTATGCAGTTGAAAACAGTTTGCACAGCCCGGTTGCGTATTTAATGGAACCTGCGCAACAGTTGCAGGCGATGTTAGCTGTAGAGGAACAAGGTTTGACCTTACTGGGCGCATGTCATTCACACCCAAATGGGCCACCTAAACCTTCTCAAACGGATATTGAGCAGGCTTATTATCCCGATTTTGTGCAAGTCATTGTATCGTTGCAAGAGCGTGCGCAGCCGTCTGTACGTGGTTTTTATATTGTAGAGGGTCAGGTAAATGAAATTTCGTTATTGGTGGAGTAACGCAAACGGCCGTTTCGTGTTATTACACTTATAAAATTTACTCTAAACTGGAAGTCACTCACATTTTGTGATGTTGAGGAGGAAAAATTGACGATTGTTTATTTTCTATTAGCAGCCTTAATTGGCTACATCTGCGGAGCAATTCCATTTGGTTATCTCTATGTGAAAGCGACCAAAGGTATCAATATTCTTGAATATGGCAGCGGCCGTACCGGTGGCACCAACACGTATCGTGCAGCAGGTGTTACCGCTGGCATTATTACGGCGTTGTTAGATGTGCTCAAAGGAGCAACGGCCGTTTGGATAACACGCGCCTTATTTGGGGATGCGTTGGGCCAAGAACTGCTGCCATGGGCTTTGTCAACAGCGGGTGTGATGTCAGTTATTGGTCATAATTGGTCGGTTTTTTTGGGGTTTCGAGGTGGCGCTGGTACAGGGCCCAATGTTGGATGGGCTGCTGCAATTTGGTGGCCGATTTTCCCCATTGCCTTCATCGTTATGGCCGGTATGTTAGTCGGATTAGGTATGGCCTCGATTGCCTCACTCACGATGGCGCTTGTAATTCCTGTCAGCTTCATCATCCTATATGTAGCTGGTGTGGTTGGTTATTCTGCTACGTTGGCTTACATCGTGGGCGGACTGGTTTCATTGGCTGTTGTAACTTGGGCCTTGCGCACAAACCTCAAACGAGTTATTGCTGGTAACGAACGGCTCGTCGGCCCACGTGCAAAAGCCGCGGCTAAACGCAAACAACAAAACGCAAAAGCATAATATTTAGAAAAGTAGATTTGTCAATTTTTCTCGGAAGCAGATGTCATTTCAACTAACAAAAGTTGACAAATCTCTCTCTAATTAGCCCCCACTCTTCGTCAACAATTCATAATGTAATATTCCCAAGGCATCAACATTTACCCCTTCGACTTTTGTCAAAGAAAGTGCACGGCGCGGCTCTTGGGTGATATCTAATGTGGGTAAATCATCAGCCCATAAGGTTTGTATCTGCGTAAAAATGTCTGCACGCGCATTTGGATCTAACTCTTCACGTGCTGCTTTGTTGAGGGCGTCCATTGCATCACTTTGGTAGTTAGAACAGAATATCTGGTCGGTATCCTCAACGAAGAAATCTGTCCAACTGCTGGCATCCAGGTAGTTGACTGGTTTGCCGGGCGATGGCCAACCTAATACATAGGCTGGATATCCACACTGCGCGATTTCGACACGGAATATATCCCAGGGCGCACCCGAAATCGTGACCTGAAACACCCCTGTTGCTTCCAACTGCGCAGCCAGCGCATTTAGATATTGTTCTTCGACTGTGGAGTAACGGCCGTCGTTTACAAACCAGATTTCAATCGGCAAAGGATTTTCGGTGGTGTAGCCCACTTCCAACATGAGCGAACGCACTTTTTCCAAATCTTGCTGCGGCAAGGTTGGCGCATGTGCGGGGATATCATCGGGCACAGGACTGTAAAGCGGCAAGCGTTGTCCATTAAATATTGTGTTAACCAGACTGTCTCGATCTAAGGCATAGGAAACTGCTTGGCGCACTTTTTTATTATCCCAAGGACCAGTTCCCTGTTCAAAAATCAAATAACTTTTGAAGGTCGAGGGGCCTTGCCAGGGGATAATATCGGGATTGCCATCGCTGTCTAAATCTTGATCGCTCAATTCGACAAAATCTTGGAATGGCAAACCAGTCCAGGCTAGATCGATGGATTGGAATTCAGACAAGGATTTCCGCATCACGGCTGGATCGTCGTAAAAACGCACGATAATATTTTCGAAAGCAGGTGCCGGACGACCGGGCCATTGGGGGTTGACTTTGAGGCGAATGCGGTCAGCCGAGGACCAATTGGCGATGGTGTAAGGGCCCAAGCCACCACAGACACTGCTGGGATCGGCCGTTTCTGCAAAACAGTCGCTGCTAATCGGAAAATAGGGAGGTGTTGCCAATAAATTGGGGAAATAGGCGGTTGGTTCTTGCAGGATGATCTTGACTGTGAATGGATCTACAACTTGTACGGCATCATCATCTGCAAAACTGTCCTCATTGCTATCTTTTAGGAAATCATTGACCATGAAGTTGCCGAGTCGCGAAGCGCGTAACAGTGACCAGCGCACATCTTCCGCCGTGAATTCGCGTCCGTCTGGGAATAATAAGCCTTGTTTGAGGCGAATTGTATATTCGAGCTTATCGGCTGAGACGCTTGGGAAATCTTCGGCCAGGATGGGTTGTAAATTGTTTGCGGCATCGAACATATAGAGTCCGCTCATTGTGTTGTTTTTGATTTCCCAATTGACAAAATCAGGGGAAAGCGCAGCCGGATCCATATCGGTGAGTGCGCCCACGACCCCGATGAAGAATTCACCAGCCGGCGTGCCCACACGCGATTCGCCGGCATCGATGCTGGCTGTTGTGGGATCATCGAGAATCAGCCAAGCGACGGTGAGCCGGTCGATGACTTGATCGGTTTGTAATTGTTGAATGGCGGTATTAAGCTGTTCTAGCAGTTCGCTGTTATTGGCCGCGACGGCGATGCCATAGGATTTGCTAGTTATCCAGCTATCTTCGCCGCCGACAACTTTTAGCTGTTGGGGATACGCTTGTGAGAAGTATTCGGCTGTGTGATTGTCGATTAGTACGGCACGTACGGTTTCGTCTATGAGGGCTTGGATGACTTGATTCGGCCGTTCATATTCATTAAAAAGGTCATCTTCACTGATGTTAAGGACTTCTTTGGCGGTTTGTTCGGCATGGGTCCCGAATTGTACGCCAACGGCCATGCCAGATTGTAAATCATCAACATTCTGGATTTGGCTTTCATCGGCCAGCACCATCAAAACTTGGCCAACTTCCAGATAAGGGTCTGTGAAAGCGATGCCTTCTTGTGGGTTTTCAGGTACGAGCAGGCTGGACATGACAGCATCGAAATCGCTGCTGCTGCCTGTGGCTAAAAGATCGAGCACACCTTGATGCGGTGTGACGACAAATTCGTAATCGAAACCAGCCGCAGCGGCGATGTTTTCCATGACATCGTTGTTGAAACCTTCGACATTGCCAAAGGCATCGAAGCGGGTGAAGGGCGGCAAGGGTGCGTCGGTGGCAATGACTGTGAAATCACGGTCACGGGTGGGCACGGCCGTTTCTGTGGGCGCACTTAATAATGCGGGGGTGGGGGTCACGGCCGTTTCTGTAGATGGATTTTGTTGGCAAGCTGCAACCATCAATAAAAGGGTAAAAAGCAAGCTTAGTCGTAGCGGCGTCAAAAAATTAGTCATATTTACGTTCCTTTTTCCGAAACGCTAGTATAACAAGCCGAGGATAGGGGGCAAAAATAGTATGCAGCTTCTAAACTGGCGGCACGTTATAACTCGATCATTTTTCCTAAGTTGTGTTCTTGGGCATATTGCAAAGCGATACCGGCCGCAGCGGCATCTTGCACGGCGACTCCGACTGATTTGAAGAATGTGATTTGATTGGCAGCGGTACGGCCGTGTATATCCCCATTAATAATTTCACCCAATTCAGCATGAATATGATCCAGTAAGATGTCGCCATTTTGCAGGGGAATGATTAGATCGCCAGCTTCTTCAAGGACTGCTTCACGTGAATCTACAACAACCAGAGAACGCTGCACAGTGGCCAAGTCGATTTCTTGCATGCTAGGCAAGAATGATCCTACTCCATTAACATGTGCACCTGGTTTCAGGCGTGTGCCGTCGAAGACAGGGGTGTTTGACGTGGTGGCTGTACAAACAATATCGGCATCAGCAACGGCCGTATCTGCATCTTTTGCCAGTTGAATATTGTGAGGTATGGGGCCTTGGCCAGCCATATCGGCTATGAATGCTTCAACACCAGCATGATCCAAACAAAAAACACGTACTTCTTGAATGTCACGCACGGTACAAACCGCTTCTAACTGTGTGCGTGCCTGTGTGCCACAACCAAAAATGGCCGCAACGGCCGCATCAGGTCGTGCTAAAATGTCGGTGGCTGCGCCAGATGCCGCGCCAGTGCGAATGGCTGTCAGCGAGCCGCCTTCTAATAAAGCCAATGGCTGCCCGTTTATGGGATCTACAGCCATAACAAGCGCATGGATCAAGGGCAGCCCCAGTGCCGCATTCTGCGGAAAAACCGAGACCACTTTGACAGCCATGCTATTATTTTGCGGCAAAAATGCAGGCATGATCAAGGTTGAGCCGTGCTCTGTGCGAACATGGCTGCGTAGCGGCATCTCTGCTTTATCTGCAGAAAGCTGGGCATAAGCCGACTTCATTCCCTGTATGGCTGCTGCCATCGGTAAGGCTCGTTTGACATCAACATAGGACAATATTCGTAGTTTCATAATATTCCTGTTTTGTAACTATACAGCCTCTCTTGCTGTGGCCGGTGTCCTCACCGCGACACTATCCG